>NZ_JBIQLE010000008.1:0-136513 GCF_044464525.1 Pusillimonas sp. | reverse complement strand
TTGGCCCAGGTGTCGTTGCTGTTGGCACGCGGGGTTTGAATACCAGGAGCCGAGTAAGCGCGCAGGGCCGATACCGTCTTGAACCAGCCGTCGCGGGTCTGACCAAAGCCGGCATGCAACTTGACCACGTCAAAGTCGTAGGCGCCGGCCAGGTTCCAGGATTTGACGGTCACGCCATTGACGCCGACATCGGTGGAAGTTCCGTCCTCGGGCGACTTGAACTGGTCATACGACAATGCAACCTCCAAGGGGCCGCTCCCGTAGCGCAAGCCGGTCGTCCAGGCGCGTGTGTTGGGCTCGTCGCCGCCGCTGACCTTGAACTGCTGGTTGCCTGAAGCATTGAACGAATAACCCACACCAAACTGGAAGCCCGAGAAACTGGGCGTCTGGTACATGATCATGTTGTCGTAGCGGACGCTGTTGATGGCGCTGAACGCCGAACCAATCGAGGCCTGGCCCCAATCGGCGCCAAACGGGCTGGCGACGTTTGCCAGGTACTTGCTGGAGACGCTGGTTTGGCGGCCGAAATCAAGCTGGCCCCACGAAGACGACTTCAGGCCGACCGTGGACTGGCGGCTGAAGCCGCTGCCGCTGCCGTCGTTCAGGTTGAAACCGCTTTCCAGAACAAAGACGGCTTGCAAGCCGTTGCCCAGGTCTTCTGCGCCCTTCAGGCCCCAACGGTTGCCCCCCATGATGCCGTTGGCCATGCCGCTCTTGGTGCCTTTGATGCTTTCGCCGGTGCCAGGATCAGTGCCTTTGAATTGCTGATATTCAATACCGCCATCGACACGGCCGTACAGCGTAACCGACGTATCGGCGCTGGCAGCACCGGCAAAGCCGGCGATCAGGGCAGCAACAAGCAGACTCTTTTTCATGTTTGAAAATCTCCGTAGATTTGAGCAATAGGCGGTGACTTCTCGTTTGCCGCCTTCAACTCCGCGAGTGGAAGTTGACGCCATTCCAGCAAGAAAGCCTTTTGCTGACTACGAGCACGTGAAGAAATGAATGTTTTTCGGGCATTTATGCGCCAAATAACCTACAAATATGTTGTTTTATTGCCCGTTTATGCAACATAAATGTCATATTTCGTGACGAAAAAAATAGCTAAAACCTGGAGATTTTCACCCCCATTTTTATCGTTATTTTTTGTTTGAATAAAATTTTCGTTTATTTCCAGATGGTTATATTTCATTTTTATTTCTTGTCATAGTCCGCCCGCGGCTTGCCGCCCTCTGCCTGCGGCGTGCCCCAGGGCCTTCCCCCCTATTTACTTTTCATGGAAATTAAGAAATCTTTCTTCCCAAGTTATTAAGCCACATACTTGCCTTGGCGCCCATTGGGCGCCCTGCCTGCCGCCCCCCTCTTGTTCGCCGCGCCCGCGCGTGCTCCCCTGCTCCTTCTGCGCACACCCGCCGCCGGGGCTACACTGAGCATCCGGTGTTTGCGGATGATTTCCGCCTTATTGGGCGGCACAGGATAAAATCAATCATTGTTCATAGACAGGAATCCATATGATCAAGGCAGGCATTATTGTCTTGTGGCTGGGGTCGATCACCTACATCTACTTCCGGGGCAAGGTTCGCCTCAGCTTCTTCCGAACCGTTTTTAACCATACAGCGGTATTGGCGCCCGTTAATGCCTTCATGTATTTGTTCTCGGCGGTGCCGGCACGGCCTTATATCGCGGACACCGGCATCAAAGGGTTGAACGCCCTTGACCAAAACTGGGAGGTCATACGTGAAGAGGCCGCCGCGCTGGCTCAAGAAGAACGTATACGTGCGGCAGCCAACAACGACGACGCGGGCTTCAATTCGTTTTTCAAGACCGGCTGGAAACGTTTCTACCTGAAGTGGTACGGAGCCGAGCACCCGTCGGCGGCCGAGCTGTGCCCAAACACGGTGGCGCTGCTTCGCAGCATTCCCGAAGTAAAGGCCGCCTTGTTCGCCGTGCTGCCGCCTGGGGCAAAGCTCAATCCCCATCGCGACCCTTATGCCGGCTCGCTGCGCTACCACCTGGGCCTGAACACACCAAACAACGACGGCTGCTTCATCGAGGTGGACGGCCAGCGCTACAGCTGGCGCGATGGGCAAAGCGTGGTCTTCGACGAAACCTTTATCCACTGGGCCGAGAACACCACCGACCAGACGCGCACTATCTTGTTCTGCGACCTTGAAAGGCCGCTGAAATACGGCTGGGCCTCACGGTTTAATCGCTGGTTCTCGCGGGTTGTCATGACAGCCGCCGCATCACCTAATCAAGAGGGCGATCAAGTCGGGCTGGTCAGCCGCCTGTTTCGTGTCTCGTGGGTAGTGGGGCAGTACCGCCGCCGCCTCAAGCGCTGGAACAAGACGGTCTACCACCTGTTGCGAGCCGCGCTGATCATCGGCGTAATCGCCCTGATCATTTTTATTTGAGATGAAGACCGCGATCCAGCGCCAGCGCATTCAGCATCGTCTGGTTGCGAAACGACGAAGGCGAGACGCCCACCATGCTGTCGAAGGCCGTGGAGAAATTAGCGGCACTTGAAAACCCCACCGTTTGGGCTATTTCGCGCACGCTTCGCGTTGTATGTGTCAGCAGGTATTTTGCCTTGCGCATGCGCTCTTGGCGGATATATTCAACCACCGAGATGCCCAGGCAGTTCTGAAACGCGTGGGCCAAGCGTCGTTCGGGCACGGATAACGCATCGGCAACATCGCGCAGCCGGCGTATGTCGCCAAGGTATTGTTCCAAATGCTTTTTCGTGCGGCCTATCAGTTCCCAATCGACTTGAGTTCCGGGGATGGCGGCACCGCGCGACTCACGCTCGTTCTCGCGCAACAGAGATGAAACACGTAATTGAGCCTGGACCCGGTCAAGAAGCTGCCCCACGGTAAAAGGCCTAAGCAAGCAATCCAGCATTTCCGTACGTACAAAATCATTCCTGGTACCCAGATGCTTGGCGGTCGCCAGAAGCAGCATCGGTATGCTCTGGGTTAATGGATGCTGACGCAACTTGCCTTCCAACTGCAGCGCATCCGGCCCTACGGCACGCAGGGCTGCCAGCACTATATCCGGCGGGTCTTGCAAAGCCAGCTCAAACGCTTCGCCGCACTCGCCGGCGAGGCTGAAACGAAATTCGTTGCCTCTAAGCATTTCTTTCAACAAAAACTGCTCTTGAGCACTATCGTCAACGATGAGCACGTGGGCGGCGAATTCCGAGGGGGATGCGAGAGCCTTCACAACAAACGAAACCATTGGAAACAAGGACAACTCTATATATAGAGGCCCTTGCCACATGAGGTCTATACGTTTCGTTCTGGCTTGACCATTGTTTACAAAGCACGCCGCTCAAGCCCTTGCACGCCGATTTTCAAGGGTGAGGAAACCGGAAGGCGTTTAAGGCCGCCCTCAATGGTATTTGGCCACAAAGGCTAGAAACTCTTTTAATTCCATAGGATGCGCCAACGCATAACCTTGCCCGTAATTCACACCCGCGGCCGCAAGCAAGCTTGCTTGCTCGGGCTTTTCGATTCCCTCGGCTACCGTGAGAGCACCAATCGCCTTGGCAATATTGACTATCTCGGGAATGAGGTTGGAACGCAATGTGGCGTCTTCCAGCTCGAAGGCAAAAGAACGATCAATTTTCAGTATATCGGGCGACAGGGCCGTGACGGTCTTCAGGTTTGAGTACCCAGTGCCGAAGTCGTCCACAGCGATCAGGAAACCCTCAGCCTTCAGTTGTTGAACCTCGGTGAACAGCTCGCTGGAAAGGCTATGTTCGGTGATCTCGACGCAAACCTGAAGATCTTTTCGGGCCGTCGCCTGCAGTGCTTGCGTTAGCACCGGTATCAGCTTGCACGGGCGCAAGCTTTTCGGGAAGCAGTTCAGGGCAAGGAAAAACCCTCCCTCCAGGGGAGGCAGCCCCGCTCCCAGCTCGCGAATCGCCTTCGCGCTAACAGCGTGGTCGAATTGCGACTCCAGGCCGGCCTCCTGAATCGCCGGTATCACTGTGTTGGGCGTCCAAGAGCGAGAACCCTCTTCGAGTCTGGTCAATACCTCGCAGCCGACCGGACGCAAAGAGGTCAAGTCGAATATCGGCTGGTAGGCCAGAGTCAGATGCGCCCCGTCGCACAGAAAGCCAATGCGATTGCGCAGCGCTGTAAGCTTGATTACGTAGGGGCGGACGGTACCCACGACCAACGCCGCGATGAACAATGAGGCTGCCAGCAACCAGGCAAATAATGCGCCGCTTTCCTGGAAGATGGCGCCGAGGCTTCGCCGCGTTTGCAGGACCAGGTCGTGCTCCGGCCTTGCCGTGATCACTTCGTAGCTGAACCCTTGCAGCGTGAACTGGGGCCTGGTCTGCTCAGCGGCCCGCTCGCGCATGGACAATACGGCCTCGGAGCCAAAGACGTTGAGCGGAACCAAGCCATCTGCAACGCGCAGCCACACGACGTCGGCGCTGGAGTAGATGTCGCCGGTCGCGTAGCGGCTTAGCACTACATTGAACGGCGGGCGCTGCATGATGACGGCGAGAAAGTCGGTGTCAGCCATTGCCAGCGGAACGTTGTTTATCAGCTCTACCCCCGACCGGCTCGTGTAAACCGGGTGCCCATCTTTGATGGGTATGGGCAATATCCCCAACGAGGTGGTGCAGATCAAGCGCCGCTCGTTGTCCAACACGCCGATTTCGCGAATATAGCGTGATTGCAGCATATGCGTATTGAAATGCATCAGCGCTTCAAGACTGCAATCGCTTCCGTGACTCTCTACAAGATGAGCAAGCAGCGTGTTGCTTTCGGTGGAAAGCACCTGGAAAACTTGCATCGACTCGGCATGCCGCTGCGCCACCCTGCTTTGATCCAACCATACTGTGGCAACCACCGACGCGAGTATCAGGGTAGAGGCGACCAGAATTCCCGCCCCGTAGATAAAGGCGTTGGGTGATGCAGCAACTTTCAGCAGCAGCCAGTAATGAGCTTTTCGCAAGACGGCGTTCCAAGCCTGAAGCAGGCGATTAAAATCTAAGCACAGAAATCCAGGCCTCTACAATAACAATAGTATCAATTTATGTATATAAATAACTAAATATATCAATACGACATCGGTCACGATCCGCTCGCGCGGTTGTTGCAAGGGCAATCAAAACCATGACGTGCATCAACTTTACACCAGTCGAAGAATTAAGTGGTCTCTTCAGATGTCACTATCCCAACCGCCGCCGATGGCACGAACCAGGGCCACGGCGGCCATCGCCCTAACCCCGTCCAGTTCGACAGACAGCCTTTTTTGCACGAGAACCTCTCGATCGGCGTCCAGCACGTCGAGGTAGCTGATCGAACCCTCTTTATATTGAATTTGCGAAAGCTTGGCGGCTCTGGAAGCCTGCTCCACCGCAAGGTCTTGCATTTGGGTTTGCTCTGCCAGGATGCGTAGGCTGGAAAGGCCATCTTCCACTTCCTTGAAAGCCTGCAGCACAGTTTGACGATATGCGGCCACGTCTTCCTCGTACCGGGCACGGGCACGTTCCACGCCTGCCTCCCGACGACCGCCGTCGAATATTGGCAAGGACAAAACAGTGCCCACCAGTGGGCCGAGCAGGAAGGTACGGCTGGACCACTGCAGTAAATTACCCAGCTCGGAAGATTCATAACCCAGGGCGCCAGTGAGTGTCAGTCGCGGAAAGTACGCTGCCTGCGCGGCTCCGATACGCGCGTTCGCCGCCGCCATGGCACGCTCGGCAGCGGCAATATCGGGCCGGCGCTCCAGCAAGGAAGACGGCAGCCCGGCGGGGATATCCACCGGGTAACGATCAAGCGGGTTGGCGCCCAGCGAAAAATCGGCGGGGGTCTTGCCAAGCAATGTGGCAAGGGAATGCTCGGCGATGGCGCGCTCTCGTTGAATGGCCAGCGCCTCTGACTTGGCCGAGGCCAACGCGGTTCGGCTTCGAGCGACGTCCAGCTCGCCGATGGCTCCGGCTTGATGCCGCTGCTCGACCAAGGCCAGTGTTTCGCTGCGCAGAGCAACGGTCCGTTGGTAAAGGGCCGATTCGGCATCCAGCCGGCGGATGGTGAAATAAGTTTGCGCCACATCGGCATGCAACGCCAACTTCAGCGATTCGAACAGCGCTTCACTTTGCTGGGTGTCGGCGGTGGCGGCGCTTACTTCAAAAGCTATTCGCCCAAAAAGGTCGGCTTCGTAAGAGGCGCCCAGTTGGGCACGCCAGAGGGTTTCCGTAGACGCTGGCGCGTCATCCGCCAAGCCTTGCGCGGCGCCAGATCGGCGCTGCCGACTGGGGCCCAAGCCTCCGTCGAGGGTGGGGAAGCGATCAGCCTGAGCCGTATGGCGTAGCGCCCTGGCCTGCCGGACCCGCGCCGCGGCAGCCTTCAGGTCTTGATTCGCCAGCGCGGCCTCTTCTTGCAGCCCATCCAAGGTCGTGTCGTTGAAGATACGCCACCAGCGGCCGCGCGACAGCGCATCTCCGGGCTGGGCGGCCCGCCACTTTTTGGCGGCCTCGGGCGACAGGGTTGCTTCCTTGAAGTGCTGGGGCACATGCACCTTGGCCCTTTGATAATCGGGGCCAACCGCGCAGCCCGCCAGCAGCAAGGCGATGAACATGGTGGGAAGAGAAAAATGTAAATGCTTATGCATGACGTATCTCGTTATTCGCTTGCAGGCAGCACGGCGGTGTCCTGGCCAGTACTGGAGCGTAAGGGGCGCGGAACCAGCAAGCGCAGCCCCACATAAAATACGGGTGTGAGGAAAAGTCCGAACAAGGTGACCCCGAGCATGCCGAAGAACACGGCAATGCCCATGGCATGGCGCATTTCGGAGCCGGCCCCGCTTGACAGCACAAGCGGCACGACGCCCATGATGAAGGCAATTGACGTCATAAGGATGGGCCGCAGGCGCAAGCGGCTGGCCTCGATGGCCGCACGCACCGTTCCCACACCCTGCAGCTCCAGATCACGAGCGAACTCGACGATAAGAATGGCGTTCTTGCATGCCAGGCCCACCAGCACCATCAAGCCGATCTGCGTGAAGATGTTGTTATCTCCGCCCGTGAGCCATACGCCCGCCAGGGCCGCCAGCATACTCATCGGCACGATCAGAATCACAGCCAGCGGCAGGATCAGGCTCTCGTACAAGGCGGCCAATACCAGAAACACCAGCAACACACTGATCGGGAAAATCCACACCCCCGCATTGCCTGCCAGAATTTGCTGATAGGTCAGGTCCGTCCATTCGAACTTCACGCCTCGTGGCAAGACGTCGTGGGCGATGCGCTCAGCGGCCGCTTGAGCCTGATCACTGGAGTAGCCCGGCGCCGGCCCACTGTTGATGTCGGCGGCGGTGTAGCCGTTATAGCGCACCACCATCTCCGGTCCGAAGCTGGGTGTCACCTTGGCAACGGACGACAACGGCACCATTTGTCCGCTTCCACTGCGGGTCTTCAGCTGCAGTATGTCTTCCGGTTGCGAACGATAGGGGGCATCCGCCTGGGCACGCACCTGATATACGCGACCAAAGCGATTGAAGTCGTTCACATACAGTGAACCCAAATAGATCTGCATGGTTTCAAAAACATCATCCACCGGTATGCCCAACTGCTTGGCGCGAACCCGGTCCAGGTCGACATCCAACTGCGGTACGTTGATCTGGTAACTGGAAAACGCCGGACCCAGTTCAGGTGCTTCAGCAGCTTTGGCAAGAAGCTGCTTCGTCACCGCGTCCAATTCTTCGTATCCCAGCGCGGCTCGATCTTCCAGCTGCAGCTTGAACCCGCCCACGGTACCCAGGCCCAGGATGGGCGGCGGCGGAAACACCGCAATGTAAGAGTCCTTGATACCGGCGTATGCCTTGCCCAGCTCACCGGCGATGTTGGCGGCGGACAGGGAATCTTGCTTGCGCTTGTCGAATGCGTCCAGCACGACGAAAACAATGCCGGCGCTCGAACTGTTGGTAAAGCCGTTGATCGACAAGCCCGGAAAGGCGATGGTGCTTTCCACGCCCGGCTGCCGCAAGGCAATGTCGGACATTCTTTGAATCACCTGCTCTGTCCTGTCCAGTGAGGCGCCGCTGGGAAGCTGGGCAAAGCTGATCAGATATTGCTTGTCCTGCGCTGGTATGAACCCGCCGGGCACGATGTAGGAAATGCCTGCGGTCAAGCCCAGCAGCACCAGATACACGCCCATCGTGGAAGCCTTGCGTCCGACGACCCCCGTCACGCCCCTGGCATAGCTATCGGAAGACCTTCCGAAAAAGCGATTGAACGCCCGAAAGAAGCCGCCGAACCAGCGGTTGATGAAGCGGGTCAGCCCGTCGGGCTTTGCGTCATGGTCCTTCAGCAGCAGCGCCGCCAGGGCGGGAGACAAGGTCAGCGAGTTCACAGCCGATATCACGGTTGAGATCGCGATCGTGACGGCGAATTGCTTGAAGAACTGGCCGCTCAAGCCGGTCATGAACGCCAGCGGCACAAATACTGCGACCAGGGTGAGCGCGATGGCGATGATGGGCCCGCTGACTTCGCGCATGGCCCGATACGTGGCCTCGCGGGGCGGCAAGCCTTCGGCAATATTGCGCTCCACGTTCTCGACCACCACGATGGCGTCGTCGACCACGATACCGATGGCCAGGACAAGACCAAAAAGCGATAAGGCGTTGATCGTATAACCCATCAAAAGCAGGAACGCGAACGTGCCGATGATGGAGACGGGAACAGCCAATAGGGGAATGACGGACGCGCGCCACGTCTGAAGGAAAACGATGACCACCAGCACGACCAGCGCCACGGCCTCAAGCAGCGTCATGATGACTGCATGGATGCTTGAGCGCACAAACTGGGTCGGGTCGTACATGATCCGGCTTTCCAGCGATGAGGGGAAATCAGCCGAAAGCTCCTGCATGGCGGCCCGCACCGCGTCTGAGATAGCCAGCGAGTTGGCTCCGGGCGCTTCCATGATGCCGATGCCCACGGCGGGTTGATTGTCCAGAAGAGAACGCAGGCCGTATTGCGAAGCGCCAAGCTCGATTCGAGCCACATCCGACAGACGGGTGATCGCCCCATCATCCGAAGCTTTCAGAATAATGTCGCCGAACTCTTCTTCCGTTTGCAGACGGCCCTGTGCGTTGATGGAAAGCTGCAATGGCACGTCGGCCGCGGATGGCGAGGCTCCGATGATGCCGGCCGCCACCTGTACATTCTGCTCGCGAATCGCCGCGACAGCCTCGGCTGCGGTCAGATTCCGCTGAGCCATCTTGCTGGGATCCAGCCAGATGCGCATGGAGTAATCGCCGGCTCCCCAGATCTGCACTTCACCCACCCCCTCGATGCGCGCGAGCCGGTCCTTCACGTTCAGAACAGCGTAATTGCGCAGATAGGTGGTGTCATAACGTTGGTCGGGCGAAATCAGGTGCACCACCATGGTCAGCGTAGGCGACGACTTCATCGTGTTCACGCCCAAACGCTGTACCTCTTCGGGCAAGCGCGGCAGTGCTTGCGACACGCGGTTCTGAACGAGTTGCTGTGCCTTGTCAGGGTCGGTGCCAAGCTGAAAACTTACGGTGATGGCAATGTTTCCGTCGCTGTTGGCCTGCGATTGCATGTACAGCATGTTCTCGACACCATTGATCGACTCTTCCAACGGCGCGGCCACCGTCTGGGCAACGACTTTCGGGTTGGCGCCCGGATACTGCGCGCGAACCACCACAGACGGCGGTACGACCTCTGGGTATTCAGAAATGGGCAACTGGAAGACCGCCACGCTGCCGGCAAGCAGGATCAAGACAGACAGGACGCCGGCGAAAATCGGGCGATCAATGAAGAACTTGGAGATATTCATGGCTGGGGGCGGTTCAAGACGCGTTCTTGGAAGCAGCGGGAATCGGGGCGCCGCCTAAGTCGGCAAGCCGTGGCTCTGCGGGCTCCACCGAATGAGCGATAACTGGATCGCCGGGCCGCACATGTTGAATACCGTTGACGACGACGCGTTCCCCCGCTTGCAGGCCTTCTTCAACTACGCGCATGCCTTCTTGAAGCGCACCCAGCTTCACTTCGCGATACGCCGTGCGTTCGTCATCGTCCACCACAAGCACAAAACGCTTGTCCTGGTCTGTGCCGACGGCTGTTTCCCGCACCATCACGGCGTTGCGCTCGGCGCCGCTGGATAGGCGGATACGCGCATATAAACCAGGCACCAGCATGCCGTCGGCGTTGTCGAACACCGCCCTCAACCGGATGGTGCCGGAGGCGGCATCCAGACGGTTATCCACGGACGCCACCCTGCCCGGACGCGGAAAGCCCTGCTCATTGATCAAGCCCATCGACACCGACGCGGGCGCGCTGCCTGACAGCCGGGAAGGCAGGACGAATGTTAAAAAACTTTGTTCATCCACCTCGAACGATGCGTACATCTTGTCTACGGACACCAGCGTCGTAAGGGGCTGAGACCCGGTGCCGGCCACAACGAAGTTGCCCTCGGTAACCTCGGCGCGCGACACTCGTCCCGAGACGGGCGCGGTAATTTGCGTATGCTCCAGGTCAAGCTCGGCCGAGGCCAAGGCGGCTTCAGCAGCTTGTTGTTCCGCCTCGGCCACGCCCGCCGCATTACGATTCTCTTCGAAGTCCTTGCGAGCAATGGCATTTTGAGCCAACAGGCGCTTGGCCCGAGCGAACTCGGCCTTGGTGTAGCTTGCACGCGCTTTAGCGGCTGCAAGCTCCGCCCGGGCGCGCGCCGCGGCGGCCTGATAGGGCCTGGGGTCAACGGTGAAAAGAACGTCTCCCTCCTTGACCAAGGCGCCGTCGGCAAAATGCACTCGTGTGATCGTGCCCGAAACCTGCGGCCGGATCGCGACGTGATCAACAGCTTCCAGACGGCCCGAATAATCACGTAGTTCGTGAATAAGTCGTTCATGCACCGGCGCAACGTCGACCGCGGCAGCCTGGGCATGAGGTTCCGAAAGGGCAGCTTCGGCGCCCGAGATACGGACGTGGGCCGTGGCCGCTATGGCGCCGGCAGCAACGATTAACAGTGCAGTGAGCGCGTATCGTTTCTTGAGAAGTGACATGGGAGATTCTTTATAAAAGTGGTTTTCGCATGGCGTGCTGACGTTTAACCTGGTGCGTCGCGACAGCTAAGCGGTGAGCTGGATAGCTGCTGATTGCCGCCTGACCCATCGTCATGCAGAACGATTAGGTGTATTATTAATTTTTTGCAGGCCCAGTTAAATAGCTTTTATTCGGCAATACTATTCACACACAGCGAACAATTGGAGAAGCTCATGGACCGCTTCCAGGCAATGCAGATATTCACCCGGGTCGTGGAGGCCGACAGTTTTTCGCTGGCGGCTGATAGCCTGGGATTGCCCCGCTCCACCGTCAGCACCACAATCCAGAAGCTGGAACGAAGCCTCAAGGTAAGATTGCTTAATCGCACGACGCGCCGCCTTAGCATGACGCCGGACGGCGCTTCCTATTACGAGCGGTGCAAGCAGCTTCTTGCCGAGCTCGAAAATCTCGAATCATCCTTTCGCCAGGAAAACCAGCTACCAAGCGGGCGTCTGCGCCTTGAGATGTCGCCGTCCATCGGCCGAAGGATACTCATGCCTGCGCTGTGCGATTTTCATTCGCGCTACCCAGACATCGAACTGGCTATCGGCATGAGCGACCGCCCCGTCGATCTGGTACGCGAAGCTGTAGACTGCGCGATTCGAGTCGGTGAACTCGAAGACTCCAGTCTGGTCGCACGCCGCATCGGCACATTCTCAGGCATCACCTGCGCCGCTCCTTCGTATCTCGAACGGTACGGCGAACCGAAAACCATCGCCGAGCTCAAACAGCATCGCGCAGTGCACTATTTTTCGAGCCGTACGGGGCGCATCATCGATTGGTCATTCATGGTCGACGGCAAGCGACACGACGTTCAGGTAAACGGCACGGTGTCGGTCAACGATGGCGAGGCCTATGTGAAATGCGGTATGCAGGGTATCGGGCTAATTCAGGTGCCACGCTATCTGGTAGCACCCTTGCTGGATTCAGGCGAGCTTGTAGAAGTGCTGTCTCAATGGACTCCTCCACCGCTTCCAATTTCAGTGGTGTATCTGCACAACCGCCACCTGTCCCCCAAGGTGCGAGTTTTTGTCGATTGGGTTAGCGAGCTGTTCCAGAAGTGTCCGCTGCTAAGCGGCTGCAAACATCAGGTCTACGACACAGAATGCAATTTTGCCGGCGCAAAAAATACGCAAGCAAAAACACGCAAACAGATCGAAGTCCAGGAAACCGAAGAGGCGGTTTTTTAACCGGGCAAGGCAAAGCCCCGGCGACGCCGGCGGCAGTTCTTGTAAACGGTTTCCATGCCGGGTGTGCATAGAAACGGTGTCATGCAC
Organism: Pusillimonas sp.; assembly: GCF_044464525.1. NCBI lineage: Bacteria > Pseudomonadati > Pseudomonadota > Betaproteobacteria > Burkholderiales > Alcaligenaceae > Pusillimonas > Pusillimonas sp. The sequence goes on along the minus strand of NZ_JBIQLE010000008.1, from coordinate 124,147 downwards.
CGTGTTTGATGAGTGCCCTTCCCCGATCATGGGGAAGGTCCTGTTTGATGCGTGCCCTTCCTCTGATTATAGAAAAGAGCCGAAAACCGCAGAACGTTAAAAAACCCGCAGAACATTAGGTTCATGCGGGTTTTTTTACTGCGGCAGCGGCTGTTGAAAGCAGCTGCTTTTATTTTGGTGCCGACGGCGAGACTCGAACTCGCACAGCTCTCGCCACTACCCCCTCAAGATAGCGTGTCTACCAATTCCACCACGTCGGCAAATGTAAAGAACGTAATATTAGCACATTTTTAATCGGCGCGTGCTTGGGTTTCAAACCAAAACCATGCGCGGCGAAAAGCCGTTTTTCTGTGCAAGCCGCCGGCTGTCGGCCCGCACAGGAAGCTTGCTACCGCGACGCGGAGACTTATTGCGACGCGAGCATTTACTGCGGCACAGTAACTTACTGCGACGCGGGAACTTCGGAAGACTCTGACTGGCCCGAGCCCTGGGGCGCCTGGGGCACTTGGGAAGAACCTGATTCTGCCTCGGGCGCTTGCGGCACTTCTGTCGGGGCGGAAGGCACTGCCGCATCGCCAGGCACGTTGCCGGCGGGAGCTTGAGGCGCGTTGCCGGACGCTTCGCCAGGCACGTTGGGCACGGCGCTGCCTGAGGCGGCGGGGGCCGGCGCCTGATAATCTTGCATCAATCCGCCGTCAAGAATGGAGTCGCCCGTACGATGCGCGGTATAAGCCAACCCGATGGTCGAAAGAAAAAACAGTACGGCCGCCCACTTGGTAAGACGCGACAAGAAGTTGGCCGCGCCCGAAGCGCCGAACAGGCTGCCGGCCGAGCCGCTGCCGAAAGCCGAGCCCATTTCAGAACCCTTGCCCTGCTGCAATAGAACGAGCACGATGATGCTAAGCGATGTGGTGACCTGAATCGCCAGAAGTAAAGGTGACAACCAATTCATTTAAAAGACTCCGAAGCCTATGCGGCTGCAATGCGTAAAAATTCGTCCGCCACTAATGAGGCGCCGCCTACCAGCGCGCCGTCGATATCCGGCATGGCAAACAGGCTGGCGGCGTTGTCGGCCTTGACGCTTCCGCCGTACAGCACGCGCACCTGTTGAGCACCCACCGTGCCAAGCGCTGCGCGAATGGCGGCGTGCACTTCCTGGGCTTGCGCGGGCGTTGCGGTTAAGCCCGTACCGATGGCCCACACGGGCTCGTAGGCCACCACCAGGCCGGATACCGCCTCTGCCCCCAGTGCCAGCACCGGCGCAAGCTGCCGCTGTATGACGTCTAGCGTGTGCCCTGCCTCTTGCTCGGCCAATGTCTCGCCCACGCACGCCACGGGCGTCAAGCCTGCGGCCAGGGCGGCCTTGGCCTTGGCGGCGACAAGCTCGTCGCTTTCGCCATGCATGGCGCGCCTTTCGGAATGGCCCACCAGCGCCCACGTGCAGCCAAAATCGTTAAGCATGGCGGCGGATACTTCACCCGTATAGGCGCCGCTGTCGTGCGCGCTGACATCTTGCGCACCCCAGGAAATGACGCTGTTCTCGAGCTGAGAACGAGCTTGCGCCAAATAGGGGAACGGCGCGCACACGGCGACCGTGCAATAATCAGCCAAAATGCCGGCGCCCGCATGCAAGTCGGCCAGAAGCTTGGCATTGGCCTCCAGGCCGCCATTCATCTTCCAATTGCCCATGACGAGGCGCTTGCGAAAAGAAGCAGTGTTCATTGAGTTCCAAAAACGGCATGCGCCCAGACAGCAGGCGCACACTAGCGCCGCCGGCAAGAAGCCAAGGCCTGCGCAAGCCTGGGTTACGGCTTGTACGGTGCGCGGCAAAAACCAGGAAAACTCAGCCGCTGATGGCCTGTAGCACTTGCAAGGGGCAAAAATACGAATATCGAGTTAACCGGGCATTATAGCCCGATTAGGGCCTTGCAGCCAAACGAAGCCGCGCAAATTAATGCCCGCACATTGCCAAAACAACATGGCACGGCAGGGCCGCGGCGGGCGCTTGCCCGCCGCCCACATCAGTTCACGGTAAGAATCAATTTACCGATCTGCTCGCCCGCCTCCATCATGGCGTGCGCGTCGCATGCCCGCTCAAGCGGAAACGTCTTGTGCACAATAGGCTTGACCCGGCCCGACTCCAGCAGCGGCCACACATGACGCTGCAACGATTGAGCAATGTCGGCCTTGAACTCGACCGGACGCGGCCGCAGCGTAGAGCCTGTGATCGTCAGGCGCCGGCGCAATACCTGGCCGCAGTCGATGGTGGCCTTGGTTCCACCCAGCACCGCGATGATGACGATGCGGCCGTCATCGGCCAGGCACTTGATGTCGCGATTGATGTAATCGCCCGCCACCATGTCCAGAATGACGTTGACGCCCTTCTGGTCGGTAACGCGGCGGATTTCCTCGACGAAATCCTGGCTGCGGTAGTTGATGCCCAGCGCCGCGCCCAGTTTTTCGACAGCGCGGGCGCGCTCGTCGCTGCCGGCGGTGGCGTACACCGTGTTGCCCATGGCTGTGGCCAACTGGATGGCTGTCGTGCCGATGCCGCTCGCCCCGCCATGCACCAGCAACGATTCACCCTGGGCCAACCGGCCCCGGTCGAACACATTGCTCCACACCGTGAAATAAGTTTCCGGCAAGCCGGCCGCCTCGATCTCGCTCAGGCCCTTGGGAATGCTTAAACATTGCGCGGCGGGCGCCACGACGTACTCGGCATAGCCGCCGCCCGCGATCAGCGCGCACACCTTGTCTCCAACAGAAAAACCGCCCGCCGCGGCATCGCCCGAGACGATTTCGCCGGCCACTTCCAGGCCGGGCAGGTCGGAGGCGCCCGGAGGCGGTGGATACACGCCGCTGCGCTGCAAGACATCGGGCCGATTGACCCCGGCGGCGGAAACCTTGATAAGCACTTCGCCGGTTCCCGGCTCGGGCATGGGACGCTCGACCGGCACCAGCACATCGGGGCCGCCCGCCTTGGTAATTTCCACCGCTTTCATAATGACTCCTGTACTTGACGACAGGAACTATTATCACCCATACCATGCACTATGCGCTGTGCAGCTGTCATCGACAGCGACAGGACGCACAGGATTGTTGGCCAGCCCAAGCAAAGTGCCGCAGAACGTCTCGACGTCGACCATCCTGGGAAGACAGACGTCCGCCCTCGTCGCAAGGCCGCGCTCGCGGGCAACCGAAGTGACGTCCGCCAGAAAAACCAGGGCGGTGTTGTCCAAGCCAAGCATGCCCCATGCCAGGGCATGCACGTCAAAGTCACTGTTCTGGTCACCGTCGATCACGATAATGCGAAAGCGCTTGGCAGTGGCCGAGACTTCCGCCGGACTAGTCGCTATGACTGTATGGAACCCCAAGCTCGCGGCCGCATCGTGCAGCCTCAGGACATCGTCAAAGTGCGCCGAGCGAGGCGAACTGAGCAACAGAAAAACAACGTCAAAATCGTACACAGACTAGCCGCCCCGCATCATTTTGATTATCGCCTGGCTATGCTGGGGATTCTGCGTGCCGACCAGCAAGCGTCCATCTTTGATGGTCTGGCCGATCCGGGCAACACTGACCAACTGGCCTTGCACGCTAAGCAACAGATAGTGTCCTTGCGCCTGCTCGGTGATACGATGCAGCTTGGGAATGCCGTGCTGGTTCATTTCCAGCAGGATGAAGTCTCCCTCGCCCTGAGTTACGACGGGCGAAACGCGTCCAATGTCGGCCTGGGTCAATATGGGCCGCGGCAAGGCATAAAGCGAGGCTCCGCCGACATCTACTTCTAGAAGCGGCGCTTCCGCCTTTTCTTGCGCCAAGTGCAAGGTGATAACAGTCGCCGCCTGCTGCCTGGCCTGTGCCTGCACAGCGGCAGCCGGTGTTGCCGACGCACCTTGATGCTGGATCGTAGGGGGCTTGGGGTCAACCGGCGCCGGAGGCAAGCGATTGGAAGCGGTGTGTTGGCAACCCCCAAGCGCCACAGCCAACACAAGCGCGCTTAACTTAAATAAAGCTTTCATATTCTCTTAGAAGCATCGGCCGCCCATGCCTTTCCGGCAGCCGGTTTTTCAAAACTACGCCTGTGGCTAACCTTGGATCTCGATGTCGACACGCCGGTTCGGCGCCAAGCAGGCGATCAGCTCGCTCCGGTCTTGCTGGTCGCACTGCACAACGGGCCGATCTTTTCCAAAGCCTTGTGCCTGAATGCTCGCAGCCGGTATGCCTTCTGCAGCCAAGGCGCTGCGGACGGACTCAGCCCGCTGCAGTGATAGACGCTGGTTCAGCGCCGCATCGCCAATTCGGTCGGTATGGCCCGACACCGTAATGCGCTGCGCCTGATCATGCTGTTTCAACTGGTCGGCAATGTGACGCACTTCGCTCAAACCGGCCGCCGTCAAGACGGCACTGCCAAAAGCAAAACCCACATCCCCCGAAAGCGAAAACGGTTTCGCCGGCGCCTGGTCCAGGATGGATGCACATGCTTCAGGCGCCCAGTGAAAGCTGCGCGCAATCAGGTCTTTATCGAACAACACCTTGAACTGGCACGTTTTCAGGCCCTCGGCAGTATTGAAGTGAAAAAGATAGTCCCACTCACGAACCTTGAACCCTTCCGAAAAATGCGGACGCCCGAGCAGGTCGTACAACTGGTCCCGTGTTGCGCCATCTTGCACCTGACGCAAGTTGTCGAGATTGGGATAAGAGCCGGTTTTGAACGTCGCGTCATCCAACTCAGGAAAGACGGGATTGTCCGTCCGCCCCTGTTGATCGACCTGGCTCAAGGTACCGCAGCCCGCCATTGCCAAGCCTGAAACCAGCACAAGGCTAATCAGTTTTTTATTCATGATGAAAATTTCCTAGAAGATATGCGGGGTGCATCGGCGCGTATGGCCGATGCACCCGTGGTTCAAATCACTACCACTGGAAGCCCACGCCCACGGCGCCGCCGTAATCACCCCGCGACGTCGCGTTGCCCGACACCTTGTAGACCCACTTGCCGTTATCAGTGATGCCCGAGAAGCCAATCGCCATACCGGTCTCGCCGTTCCAGGTGCCTCCAGCCATGGCCATCATGTTTTTGCCGGGCAAGTAGGCTTGAGGCAACGCTGCGGTAGCCATCGCAGCAGCCACACCCGCGCTCAGCTTGTTGTCCAGGCGTCGCACGTCATTGCGCAGACTGTTGACCTGTCCTTGCAAGTTGCCGGTGGCCTGCTGAAGCTGGCCCACGTTCACCGCATCGGTTTCATTGACGCCCGCCGCCACATTGGTAATGGGCTTGCCCGACATATCGATGCCGTTCTCGTTGATGATGGGGCCGCCGTTGTTGATCTGGATTTCGTCGGCCTGGACCTGCACGGCGGTGATGGAGTTGACCTTGAGGTCTTGGGACACCGCCACCTTGATATCCGCGCCAACGGTTTGGCCCGCATCATTGACCCTGTCGGTCTTTGATATGACGATGTTGTCGCCTTCGACAAAGCCCACCGTGTTGCTGTTGTGGATGGGTGTGCCGCCGCCCGAACCGGTATCGCCGCCAGAGCCGCTGTTGCCGCCGGATCCACCCGAACCGGAACCGCCCGAACCACCGGCGTCCCCGCCTGCATTGTCAGGCGCAGGCGCCTCGACGTTCCAGTGCATGCTGTCGAGCGCGCCCTGCAATGACGCATACTGCCCGCCGTTGTAGCTGAACGTGCCGTCCTCATTGAGCGACACGAAGTCGGTGATCGGCTTAAGCTGCTCTTCCGTCGCAGCCCGGCCCGAACCGTCCCCGAAGCCTGCGTAGTGGACAGTCTGGTTCTGCAAGCCGCTGATGATGCCGGTATTGCCGCTGATGACGATCGGATTGTTGCCGCCGATCGCTATCTGGTTGCCACCGATGGTCGTCGAGCCATCCGGATCAGTCACCGAGATCGTGCCCGCGCCCACCTCCGTCTGGTTGCCGCCATCGGCCACCGTCAGACCATTGGTATCCAGCGTGCTGCCGTCAGTAACGTCACCGATCGCTATGCTGCCGTCTTCGCTCAGCTCGATGTTGTCAGCCAAAGTGATTTCCACTACACCCGCGTCATCGGTGTCGTCCGACAGTTTCACAGAGAGATTTTCGTTGCCAGCTACGAAGGTCACCTGACCGCTTGGCCCGATATTGGCTTCATTTCCCTCTGCGTCGAAGACGTTCCAGCCGGCGTTAGCGGTCTGGTTGACCAGGTCAAGCTGATCCTCCGTTGCGGCACGACCCGAACCGTCTGCGAACCCATCGTAATCAATGGTCTTGTTGGTCAGCCCGTCGATCGTGCCCGTGTCACCGCTGATCCGGACCGGATTATCGCCGCCGACCTCAATCTGGTTGCCCTTGATTAATGTTGTGCCGCCTGCATCAGTCACCGAAATGGTACCCGCGCCCACCTCGGTAATATTGTCGGCATCCGTGACGGTTAGACCCTCGGTATCGAGTACCGAGTTGCCAACTGTGATGCTGTTTGCGATTTCGATGTCGTCAGCAAGCTCGACATTGAGCGTATGGTTGCCGTCTGCATCCACGCTGTTGCTGACCAGCACATTCCCGTCATCAGTGAAGTTGACCGAATTTCCTGGAGCCACCGTCTCAGCATTGTCGCCATTGGTGCTGATGTCCCAGCCGCGCTGAGCGATCGACTCGATTTCGCCCAACTGATCGACGTTCACCGCATCGGTGCCGTCCACGCCGGGGGCGAGGTTGGTGATGCGTTTATTGTTCATATCGATGCCATCACCATTGATCACCGGACCACCGTTGATCGTGATGCTGTTAAGGTCGGTCAGGTCTTGCGCCATGACGAGATTCAACTTGCCGTCCAAACTGTCCACGCGCAGGTTGGCGCCGGTAGCATCGTCACCTTCGTCAAGGGCACCCGAAATGGTCAGCGTCTCGCCCAGCTTCTTAACGATATCGTCGCCAGTATTCCCGGCAAAGCTCAAGCCATCGTCCATAGTCGCAACTTCACGCACATTGCCGCCCTCATCCTCGTAGATGATGCGCGTAATGCCGTCCGCACCGCCCACACCCGGAGCACCGTCGCCGCCACGGATAGTCAGACCATCCTGACCGTCTATGCCGTTCAGGCCGACGCTATTCAATCCGGTCAGATCCTCAGCCAGCTCAACGTTGAGCGTATGGTTGCCGTCTGCATCCACGCTGTTGCTGACCAGCACATTCCCGTCATCAGTGAAGTTGACCGAATTTCCTGGAGCCACCGTCTCAGCATTGTCGCCATTGGTGCTGATGTCCCAGCCGCGCTGAGCGATCGACTCGATTTCGCCCAACTGATCGACGTTCACCGCATCGGTGCCGTCCACGCCGGGGGCGAGGTTGGTGATGCGTTTATTGTTCATATCGATGCCATCACCATTGATCACCGGACCACCGTTGATCGTGATGCTGTTAAGGTCGGTCAGGTCTTGCGCCATGACGAGATTCAACTTGCCATCCACACTATCCACGCGCAGGTTGGCGCCGGATGCGTCCGCATCAGCAGCCAGGTCACCGGAAATGGTCAGCGGCGTGTCGTCGCCCAGAGTCTTGGCGATGGTGCCGCCCGTGTTACCGGCAAAACTTAGGCCGTCCGCCTGCGTGGCGACTTCGGAACCGTTGTAGGTCGCCGTACCGTCGTTGCCCACCACAAAGTTGTCGCCCAACCGGGTTTCGCCCGTAGCCGTAAGGTTGGCTGTCGCGACACGATCGCCGTTGACAACCGTATCGCCAACAGTCAAGCCGTTGTCGTTGACAACCGTGTCGCCGACCGTGATGCTGTTGCCGATCACGACATCGTCGGACAGGTTGAATTCCAGGTCGGTGCCGTCACGGGCGATGTCGATGTTGCCGTCGGTATTGCCAAAGTCCACCGAGCCGCCGGGGCGCACGTTCTGGGCCGTCTCGCCATTGGCGCTTACGTCCCAGCCCTGCGCCGCATACTTGATGGCGTCGTGAACGGTGTCTTCACCCGTTTCACCGATGTCGGTCATGGTGATAGTGCCATCATTACCCACATTGGCAGTGCCACCCAGCACACTATTTCCACCGTCAGCCAAAGAGTTGGCAACATTGCCCAGCACTGTGTTTGTCGCAAACAACTGACTGCCATTGATCGCGTCCGTACTGGTTTCGGTGACACGACCGGCAGCCAAGTTGCTGATCTGGCGCTCATCGCCCACTCTACCCACGCTGACCACGCTGTTCGGTTCGCTGCCGGCATAGGAACCGTAAGTGATGCCTCCAACCGTGCCTTGTATGGTTGGGAAGGAATTGCCCGTAAACGAGCCGGCACCCAGCGCAACCGAGTCTGGGTTCGACGCCACGGCGCCCCGGCCAAAGGCGGAGGCGTTACTTGCCTCGGCTCGGGCTGCACTGCCAAAGGCAGAGGAGTCCACGCCGCTTGCGCGTGAACCGGTGCCAAATGCCAACGCACGTGCCTGACTAGCTCGCGCATCAGAACCAAAGGCGGAAGCATCCTGCTCAGTGGCGCGCGCACCGTGGCCGAGAGCCATTGCATTAACTTCCGTGGCTTGGGCATCGTATCCAGAGGCCTGCGCCCAATCAGCAGTCGCCTGCGCACCCGTACCCGTGGCGATGCTGCTGTCCTTGGAGGCGAACGCGCCAGTGCCAATCGCAATGGAATTTTCGTTTGCATCCCCGGTAAGTGTGATGTCCTGTCCCGCCTTGGCGCCTTCCCCCAACGCGATGCCGCCTTCCGCATTTGCAATAGCGCCGGTACCGCTTGCTTGCGAATTGACAGCTTTGGCACGCGAGCCTGTGCCAAACGCCATTGCGTCTACTGCCGTTGCTTCAGCTTTATCGCCTTGGGCAATGCCCCTGGCTGCATTAACAAGAGATTCCCTGCCGATGACAATGCCTTCGCGAGCCGTCGACTTGGACTCAGTGCCGATGACAATCGAGTTATGAACAACAGGGCCGTCCTGATCGTCCGACTCCGAATCGCGACCAATAACAATGGAGTTCAGCCCACGGCTTTGTACGTTCGTGCCAATGGCCACACCGCTTACGTCGCGTGCTTCCGTACGACTATTGCCAATCGTGGTCGTGTTAAGCGCCCATGATTTAACATCGTGACCCAGCGCAACTGAAGAAGCGCCGGCAGCGTCCACCTCTGATCCAATCGCCGACGAGTTGGTACCGGTAGAGGTAGCGTCCGGACCGATGGCAATTGAATAATCTGCAAGAGCACCATCGTTGTTTCTGTTTCCTTTCGACACGCCGCCATCGTTGGTGGAAACGTATTTGCTTTTGGCGTCGGCAATCTGCTCTGCAAAACTACCATCTACTTTTTCAGCCAGCTCGTCATAATCGATGGGACCGCCAAACTTTTCTGCGTCTTCTATTGCGGTCAGCAACTGACGCACGTTTACCGCGTCAGTCTCATTTGCGCCATCTTCCACATTGACGATACGTCGCGTAAACTCGCTTCCTGCCACACTGCTCCCCACAGAAACAGCAGTTCCGCCAACAAATTCACGACCAGTAAACGCGCTGAGTTTGGTCTCGTCAACGTCGCTGGCGACCGCGCGAGAGCCCGCGCCCAAAGCGACAAAGCTGCTGATCGCCGAAGCATTAGCACCGACAGCAACCCCTGAGGCCCCAGTGTTTGCGCCAAGTCCGAGCGCCACGCCATTGATTCCAGCGGCAGAAGCCAAATGACCAATGGCAATGCCATCGGTTCCCGCCCGAGAGTCTTGTCCGATGCCGATGGCTCGATCCACATTACCGGCAGACTGGTTTGCAAAAATACCAATGCTGATGTTGCTATCACCACTCAGAGCACTACCTGCTCTCTCACCAAAAGCAATATTGTCGTTGCCTTCAATGCTGCTGCCGGCCTGTTTTCCCATTGCCACGTTGCGCTGGCCGATCACGTATTGGCCAGCCCTATCGCCAATGGCAATATTATTGACTTGGTCGCCTGCGGTAACACCACCCGTACCCACGCCAGCGGCATTACCGATCGAGACATTATTGGCTGCCCCAGCCAGGGCGCCCTCGCCTAACGCAATGCCGTTGCCACCAGAGGCCATGGCGCCGTCACCCAAGGCTATGGCGCCAGCCCCCGAAGCCGTTGCTTTCCGGCCAATGGCTGTGCTTGCCACACCGCTGCTTGCGCTATCCTGCCCAATGGCAATGGCCGCAGTCGGATCACTTTGATCCGCCGGCTTCGACACTGTGGCGCGGTGACCCAACGCAATCGAGCTCGATCCGTCCGCAATGGCGCCGGCACCCGCAGCGAAGCTGTTATCTTCGAGTGCCTGTGCGCCGTCGCCGGCGGCAAAGCTGCTGTCGCCTTCGGCCACCGTATTGGGACCGATCGCGATGGATTCCTGGCCACTCGCTTGCGAGTCGGGCTCTTTGGAATTTGCGTGGAAATACCTTACTCCGCCCGCTCCCTCTTCAATAAAGAGGTTATGGATTTGCCGACCGGTGATGGCATCGGTGCTGGCCGCGCCAATGTCGCCGTCCGCCAGTCCGGTGATCTTGTTGTCACCCATGTTCAGCTCTGCGCCCACTGTGACACCCGAGCTTGACGCAACGAGAACGTCGCCGGCAACAGTCAGGCTGTTGGTCGTGATCGAAGTACCAAGATCGGCAACCTGGCCTTGAAGCGCATTAACGTTCGCATTCGTCGCGCTCAAGGCTGTTGTCGTTGCGATGTCCCTGGCGTTAAAAAGGGTGCCGCCAAGCGTAAGCTGGCTGGCGGACAACCCCCCAGTGACGGCCAAGCTTGACAAGCCGCTAATGCTGCCGCCGCTTCCAAAATCGATGCTTCCGCCCGGTGAGGTGAAAGTGATGGCGTTTCCGCCAGGACCGTCTTCCACAAGTACCTGCGCAATCGCGCTGCCCACGAAGAGCACACTCGAAGCAATCATCGCAGCCAACTTGCCTGCGGTACCCACTCGGCTCGAAGCCCGCTTGCCGCGCGCCTTTACGTTCTCTGCCACGGCAACAAAAGTACCGGTACTTTCGTTGTATATGCTTTTATAGGCTTTATTCATCATGTTCTCCGATGGGTGCTTAATCTAATCGGAGGCGAGTTTGATTGAACGCGATCAGCCTTGCTTTTTAATTCATACGTAAATCTTTGATTGAAAACTAATCAAAGTTTAAAGTTACCGAATTGACACTCCTTGACGCTCTGAGCGACGGGCTCTGTGCCCGGTACTGCACCGGAGTCAACCCAACCGCGCTTTTGAATGCCGTGGAAAAGTTCGCCGCGCTTGAGTAACCCACGTCGTGCGCGATCTGCGTCACAGGCAGCCGAGTCTTTGAAAGCAGGTCCTTCGCCTTGTCTATTTTGAACGCTCTCGTATAAGCGGATGCAGTCTTCTTGAAATGGGTCCGAAATGCCCGGTCTATATCTTTTTGCCCTCTGCCCACGAGAAGCGATAAATCGCTAAGGCTTGCGATTGACGCGGTGTGCTTTTCAAGATGCCAAAGGGCGTTTTTAAGAATCACCCGGTCTTCAACCGGATAAATACCCTCAAGATCATATTCGGGCTCGCGCTCCTCATAAGCGGCCGAATTCAAGTGGATCCGAACTCGAGCCTCAAGCTCTCTGCCCAAGAAGGGATAAATCAGATAATCGTTGGCTCCCGCTTCCAGCGCTGTGATTCCGCTTTCTCCACTGCCCTCGTCGACGATCACCAAAATGATCGTCTTGCCATAGATTTCTATGCTTTTTAATTGGCGGACGCTCTTGGCAATATCCAACTCGCCGTCAGCATTGTCTATCACGATCAGCCGGGGGCTGAACTTCAACTGCGGGGCCAGGAGTGAGGCAAGGTCGGAAAAAAACAAAAAATTGGTGGTGAGCGATTGCAAGTTCACAGTGCAACGCGAGATTCTCTCGGGCACCTTGCTGACTATGACAAATGAACCTTCCATATTTGTGGACTCAGATCTACCCAGAATGTGATTGCCGACGGCGCGGCAATAGCTGGCTGCCGCGCCCGGTCTTGCGTCACCCAGTCTGAACCAACTCTAACGCTCACACCTTTGGAACACACTCTGGAATATTTGAATTCACCGAAATAAAAACTGAAAGTTACATTATTGACAAGGCTTAACTTATGAACACGGTCAAAAATAATTGCATTCTTTTACTTTTTCTGGCGCATCAGTACTGACCACGACGAATCAGAAACCGCTTTCCCGTATCAGCACAGAGGCCACGCGCTGCGCGCCCTGCCACAACAGGCTGCGCCTCTCGCCCTCGATGGCCACGCGGCCACGCGTTTCGCGCAGGCCCGGCAAGGGCTCTTCCAGGCGCAGGCGCACCCGGTAGACGGCATCCACCGGCATGCCTTCCTGCTGGCCGGCCTGGGTGGGAATGGGCCCGCCGTGATTGCCATCAAGCATGACATGGGCCAGCCGCTGGCTACGCGCCGGGTCAATGAATTCCACTTGCGCCGCCACACCGCCGCTTTCACCGGAAAAATAAAACCGCGCTTGCGCGCCCGGCTGCAGGCGGGCGACGTCGCGCTGGTCGACATAGGCTTCCACCACCCATTCGCCCGCGTCCACCAGTACCCCCAGCGGCGTGCGCGCATCGACCCAACTGCCCGGGCCCAGCATGGGGTCGACATCCAGCCAGTCGCCGTCGAACGCGGCGCGCACACTCAGGCGGGCGCGCTCTTCATCAATGGCGGCCAGTTCGGCCCGCTGCTCGCCCAATTGCCGCAACAAGGCGCCGCGATGCGCCATGCCGGCGTCGTCGGCCATCAGCCCGGCCAGACGGCGCTCCAGGGCGTTGATGGCCGCGCTTATGCGTCGGCCGCGATCATTGAGCTCGGGTACCGTGAACACGGCCAGGTTCTGGCCGGCCGTTACCCGGGCCGGCTCCCGCAGGGCGGTTACCTGGGCCGGCATGGGCCCGAATACGATTTGCTGGCGCACGGGCTGCGCCACGGCCGGCGCGCGCACGTCCAGCTTCCAGGGCACGGCCAGCAGCAACAGCACCGCCAGCAACACGCCCCACAGCTTGGCCTTGCGGCTGCGGGCCACCTCGGGCCAACGTTCATGCCACACTTTCAGCTCCTGCCAGATTGGCCGCAATACAAACCATAGAATCTCCACCACCAGCAAAAAAATACCCAGCACCTTGAAGAACATGGCATACACCGCCCAGGCGATGCCCAGGAACACCACCAGCCGGTACAGCCAGGTCAGCAAGGCGAAAACGATCAGCGTGCGGCGCACGCGCGGCACGACCACTTCGGGATAGGGATCGGGCAGGCCCAGCACGCCGCGCCGCAGCCAAGTGCGCGCCATCGCGCCCGCACGCTCGTGCAGGTTCGGGTAGTTCAGCACGTCGGACAATATGAAATAGCCGTCGAAGCGCATGAAGGGGCTGACATTAAGCGCCAGCGACAGCACCCAGGCGGTGGTGGCCAGGTACAGCATCGACTGGCGCAGCATGCCGTCGTCCAGCACCGCCCAGGCCAGGGTCGCCATGCCGGCCAGCGCCAGCTCGACACTGACGCCCGCCACCGAAATGGCCAGCCGCTGCCGATGCGAGCGCAGCCGCCACGACTCGCCCGTGTCGGTATACAGCATGGGCCACAGCACCACGAAAGCCACCCCCATGTGGGCCACCCGCAGCCCCTGGCGCGTCGCCACCAGGGCGTGCCCCATTTCATGCAGGGTCTTGGACACCACCATGGCCAGCACGAAACCGGCGATGCCCGCCGGGCTGATCAGGTCCATCACGCTATGCGTGAAGCTGTCCCACTGCCGCATCACCAGCGCCAGGCCCAGCAGGGTCGCCATTATCAGCAATATCAGGGCGGTGCGGGTAAACAGCGGTTCGACCCACGGCAGCAGGCGGGCCAGGAAACGATGCGGGCGCACCAGCGGCACCCTCACGAACAGATAGTGGTGCAGCCACCATTTCCAGTGCCGCCAGCCCGGCGCGTTGGCCTGCTGCTTCAGCCGCTGCAAACCCTCGGGCGAGGGCCGCACCAGGCGGTTCTGCTCGAGAAACTCGGCGAACTCCAGGACATGGCCGGCATCCACCTGCAAGGTGGTGCGGGCCGCGATGTCGGCCGCGATCCGGGCGGGGTCTCCGGGCCAGCGCAGCAGGCATTCGTATTCGAACCAGCCCACGCGATAGAAGCGGTTGGTGACCGGGTCTTGGATAACCCAGCATGGCCCGCCGTCGCGGTCGGGCGCGGTTTCATATAAACGCAGGTCTTCCCGCAGCGGCAAAGGCGCCGGCGGCTGGCCGGGCATCATCACCAGCCCGTCCACTCGCGCGCGGCCGCCAATGGCCTGCGCATCAAGTAATAGGCCAGCACCACGCTTTCACCGTACAGCTTGGCGGTGCCGCGCAAACCGATGCGCGCCTGGCCCTGGCCCGCCTCATCGTCGTCGAACACGGCGCGCAAGCGATAGCTTGCAATGCCGTCGGGCGACTGCGTGGCCTGATAGCTGGTTTCAGTCAGGCGGCCCGACAAGGGCTCCAGCGGCCGCACCGTCAGGAACAGCTTTACCTCGGCGCCCGGCTCGAGCGACATGGCGTCCGCCACGGGCAGGTGGATCAGCATGCCGGGGTCTTGCGGATCGGCCAGCAGCATGATGCGCTCGCCGGTGCTTACCGGCCTTCCCAGCCAATCGTCCGGGTCGCTGAACACGGCCACGCCGTCTTCGTCGGCCGCCACGTTGACGCGGCTCAGTTGCGAACGCACGGCCTCCAGCTCGGCCCGCCGCTCGTGCGCGCGCCCGGTCAGCATGGCGATTTCACTTTGGCCGGCCGAGTCCTGGAACACGCGCTGCGACGCGGCGATCAGCTCGGCGTCGGCCACCGCCACCGATTCGCGCGCCACTTCGTAGCGGTTGCGCAAGGTGGTGTCGTCCAGGGAAAACAGCAGGTCGCCCGCCTTGACCGCCTGATTGGGGCGCACGTGCACCGTCTTGATCACGCCGTCCAGCGGCGCCGCCACGACGCGCGCATCCAGCGAGATGACTTCTGCGGGCGCCAGCACGGTCTGGCGTATGGGAATCAGGAAGGCCGCCACCAGCACGGCCAGCAGAATCAGGCGTGCGGGCTTGCCCCACGACTTCCAGCGGTCGACCCAGCGCCTGCGGCGACCCGCCCCGCCCAGCATTTCCCAGCAATAGCCCCAGCTTGCCGCCAGGCGCTCCAGCGCCTTCACCTGCCACTCGGCCGGAGGCGCCTCCAGCAAGAACACCACCCAGCCCAGCGCCCTGCCCGTCCTGGCCCGCAAAGGCATGACCAGCACGCCCTCTGTCCACCATTCGCGCCAGCCGTCCGCGACGGCGTCGGGCATGGGCACGGCTGGATCAGGCACGAACCAGCCCGGCTTTTCGGCCACCTGAGGCTGAAGCCAGGGCCAGGCGCGGCGCAGCCACACCAGATAGGGGCTGTCCTCGCTAGGCTTGGCAAGGCCCGACACCGTCATAAGACGGGCCGAGGGGCCTTCACCGCGCAGCACCAGGGCCTGGCGGAATCTAAACAAGCCATGGGTTTCGTTGGCGATGGAAAAGCCCAGCTCGGACACCGACTCGGCTGCCCGCGCCCGCGCCTCCAGGCCCGCCAGCACACTGTCCAGCGAAGGGCCTTTGGCCGCTGAAGTAGACCGGCGCGGCTCGGCGGCCGGCTGGCCAACTTTGGGCGAGGCGGCGGACGGACGGCCGCGTCTGGCCGGTGCGGCGGACGAGGCGCTGGATGCCGCCGCCATGGGCGACACGCCGGCCGCCTTCGACAGCACCGGAGCGGCGGGCTTGGAGGCGCCCGCCGGGCCCGAGCGGGCCGAGGCCCGCCCCGCTTTCACTACCATGCGGCGGTTTCCCGCCGGTGGAACGTCTTTCTTCTGTGCTTCGCTCATACCGCCTGCTTGGACACGGCCCGGCCCCTCAAGGCTGCTCTATGAAGCGGGCCACGCCGCTCATGCCGGGCAGAAGCTCGGGCGGCACGTCGGCCAGGATGGCTTCCAGTTCAATGGTCTGCGCCACGGCATCGACCCGCGCGTTGATGGCCGACACTTCGGCAAGATAGCTGCGGCCGGTTTCCATGATGTCGACCTCGATGGGCGACCCCACCTTCACGCTGCGCAGCAGGCGCGAGGGCACGTTCATGCGCAGCTTGAGCGGCCCTTCGCTGACCAGCTCAAGCAATGGCGCGCCCACGTTGACGCCCTGATGCCGCTTGACGTGCACCTTGACGATGCGGCCGTCGAACGGCGCCTCGATCTTGCAATGCGCCAGTTGCGCCTCGGCAACGCCGATGGCCGCGGCGCTTCGCTGCACGTCGATGCGAGCCAGGGTAACTTCGGTTTCGCCGGCCGCATCCAGCTTGCGCAGGCGCTGCTTGACGCCCAATGTTTCGCGCGCGGCGGCCGATTCGGCCTGCGCCATTTTCAGGCGGGCCTCGGTTTCGTCACAATCGAACCGCAGCAACAGGTCGCCCTCTTTGACCCGTGCTCCCAAACCGGCCTGCAGCTCGGCAATGCGCCCAACCACCTGCGCGGCCAGCGTGGTTTCCAGTTCGGGGCTCAAAAGCACCCGGATCGCGTTCGGGTCTTCCTCTACCCGGGAAGGCGCCGGGGCGGGCTCACCGGCCAAGGCGGCGTTCGGCAAAGCCGGCACCGGCGGCAAATCGCTTTGAGCGGGGCTTTGCGCGTGGGCCGCCGCGGCCAGTAACAAGCCGCCGCCCAGGGCAGCGGCTTGCAGCCAGGCCAGGGGCCGGCGAGCACGACGCGCCGGCTTATCGCCCCAGACCACTACCGCGTTCGTCATTGCGCTGCTTCCCGCATGCTGACGACGGCCTTCACCGGCAGGGCGGGAGCGGAGTCGTCGGCGGGTTCATCAGCCGGCAGGGCCGCCACAGACTCAGCGCCCATCACCTCGGCCCGCCATTGGCGGGTGGTGTCAGCGATGGAACGCGCCAAAGTCTCTACGTCGTGACCCTCGATCACCTCGGGCAGGACATCCAGGCCCACCGAGTTGTACAGCCGGCCCCAGGCGGCCTGGGCGTTGGAGTACGACGCGTAGCGCTGGTATTCGGCCAGCAGCGCGCGAGCCTCGGCGCGGATCACCTCCAGCTCGGATTGATAGCGGCTTTGGCTGGAAGCCTCGGCGTAATGCAGCAGTTGCTGGTCGACGCGGGCGCTTTCCTGGGCGAACTCAAGCTCGGCCAGCGACAAGCCGTAGCGCTGCACGCCAACGCGCACCTGGGTCAGCACCGCCATCGACAGGGCCATGCGGCGCATGTCGTCGGTCTGGTTCTGGAAATCGTGGGCGCGCTGCAAGGCCGGGAATTGCGCCAGGCGCAGAATATTCCACGACAAGCGCACACCGAAGTCGGCCCAGTTGGCGTTGTAGTTGTACTTGTTCGAATCGTAGTGCAGGCCGGCGTCGAAATTCAGGTTGGGGAACACCATCAGCTTGGCCGCCTTGATGTCATTCTCGGTAACCCGCTTGCGATACCACTCTTCCATGATCTCGGGGCGGCGTTGCAGCGCCAGGGTTTCCAGCGCCTGCAGGTTGGTGGGCACGGGCGGCAAGGCTTCCTCGGCCTCGTCGGCCAGCGTGTAGGGCGTGCCCGGTGCGATGGACATCAGCGCGCTTAGTTCGGCGCGCGACAGTTCCAGATCTTGGCGGCGCAGGGTAAGCAGGCTGACGGCATCAAGCAAAGCCCGCTGGTAAGCCAGCACTTCCTGGCGCGGCATCAGGCCGTCGCGCTCGATTTCCTTGGCGCGCACCAGCGCCTCGTTCACACGCTCGAGCAGGCCATCTACACGGCCCAGCAGCTTTTGCGCACCCAAGGCGCGCCAGTAGCTGTTGCGCACGTCCTGCAGCACGTTCTGCACCACCTTGCGGCGGCGCTCTTCGGCCATAAGGACCTGATCGGCTTTTTGCTGCGCGCGATAATACGACACGCCGAAATCCAGGATATTCCACGAAAGCGACAAATCGGCCAGGCGGCGGCTGCGCTCTTGCGAGGTGGAGGGGCGCAGGGTTTCAACGCGGTCCTCGATGCCGATGGAGCGGCCGCCCGAATCGTTGTTGCGGTTGACGTAGCCCGCGCTGGCCACCAGTTGCGGCAGCATCTCGTGGGTGGACACGTCGTGCAGGTTGCTCGCCAGGGCGTGCTCCATCAGCTTGAGCTTGTAGTCCAGGTTGTACTTCAGCGCGCGCGCCGCCGCCCCGTGAAAATCGATGGGCGCCGTAATGGGCTCTTGGTCGGCATACATCTGCACGCGGTCCTGCTCGACTCGCTCTTTGATCTCGTCGTCGGTAAACGGCTTGGGCTGAATAGCGCCGCAGCCCACCAAGGCCAGCGTCAGGCAGGACAGTGCCAATAGGCGCACGGGCGAGTTTTTGGCGATTTTCGTCACGGACATGGGCTTCTCTCTTTTCACTTTCTTGATGTTGTGTAAGGGTTGCAGCCGGCCTGCCTGGGCAGACGGCCTGGAGCTTTTCAACAAAAGGGTCATACGGTGCCCCCATCGATCGGGGCGCGCAAGGCGCTGGGCAGATGGCCGCTGCCGCTTTGCAACTGTGCGGTGAACGACGGCGCGCCAACCGGCATGGATTGTGCATCGTCGTCGAACGCCTCGCCATCGGGTGCCGCACCATCGGGTGCCGCCTCAAATACGATGTCGTTCGCAGCGGCGCCGGTGCTGGGCATGCTCGATAAGGCCGCCGACTCGGCAATCGCCTGATCGGATTCACCTTCAGTCTGCCCCCGGGCCGCTTGACCCGGATCGCCATCGGGCTGGTCCTGCGCCGACGGGTTGGCCTCTTCTTGCGCCTGGCGCATGGCCTCGCGCACCGAGGACGGCAGCGACGGCATCACCGGCGCATACAGCCCCGGCGTGGGCAAGCGGCCATCGCCGGTAAGGTGGGTGCGCGTTGGATGCCCCTCCACCTGGGCCGAGAAGTAGCGCGACTGCCACACCGATTCGCCCACCGCCTCCTGCACATAAAGAATGTGCTGCATGGCGACGCGCTGGCTGACCAGGCGCGCCTCAAGCAAGGCCAGCTCCACGTAATCGGTATTGCCGCCGCCCTGGCGCAAGTCGCTCCATGCGCGTATCTGCTGCGCCAACTGCACCTCGCGGTTCACGTACACGATGGGGTGGAAAGGCACATCCATGCGCGGCAGCTTGTTGAAGACGTCGCCATAGAAGAACACACTGGGCTCGCCCACGACACTGTTGCGAATCGGGTCGCGCACATCAGGCGCCGGCGTCCAACTGCTTGGGAAGCCCGGCGCCACCTCGCCCGGATTGTCGGGCATGACCTCGACCGTAACCGTGGTGGTCTCGGTGACCCCGCCGCTGGTAACGGTGTAGGTAAACGTATCCGTACCCGACATGCCCGAATCCGGCGTGTAGATGATCTTGCCATCCGGCGTGATTTCCACCTTGCCGAACTTGCCTTGAGTCACTTCCGTGATCTTGGCGTCGGGGTTGCTGAACTTGTCGTTCTCCAGCGGGTCGATGGTTACCGGCGTGCTGGACTCGGTCTTGGTGTGGTCGGGTATGGCGTCCACCACCGGCGTCACAGTGATGTCCAGCGTGGACTTCGCCTCACCGCCGGGATAGCCGTCGCTGACGGTATAGCCGATGGTGGGCACCTTACCGTTCCAGTCGGGCACCGGCACAAAGCGGTAGTTGCCGTCCTTGTCGATGGTGATGGTACCCACACCGGGAATATCGGCCGTTTCACCCGGCTTGTAGGTTTTACCCTCCACCGTGAACTCCGTCAGCTCGAACGGATGCTTGTCGCCATCCAGCATGCCGCCACCACCGGGCGTGCCGTCATTCGTTAGCACATTGCCCGTGGCCGGCGTGTCTTCAGGCACCGTCTTCACGTCCGCCTGCGGAACCGGCGGCACGTTGGTGACGTGGATCGTCACCGTCGTGGTCTCTGTCACGCCGCCGCTGGTGACCGTGTAGGTGTAGGTGTCCGTGCCCACGAACTTGTCGTTCGGCATGTAAGTGATGCTGCCGTCGGGGTTGACGGTGACCGTGCCGTTGGCCGGCCCGTCGCCGCCCTCTACCGTAACCACGGGGTTTTCACCCTCGAAGGTGTCGTTGCCGAGTACCGGCGTGGTTACTGGGTAGCCGGCGATGGTTGTGTCGGTGTCGGGGGTGATGTCCACCACCGGCGTGACGGTGATTTTCAGCACCGCGGTGTCTTCGCGGTCTACGCCGTCGTGGATGGTGTAGGTGATGTCGGGCACCTCGCCATGCCAGTCGGGCACCGGCACGAAAGTGTAGGAGCCGTCAGAGCCTATGGTGAGCTTGCCTTTGCCTTCGATGGTGACTTCGAGGGGCGTGGCGGGGTCGGTGGGAACCGTATAGGTTTCGGGCGTGCCGTCGCCGTTGGTGTCTACTTCGATCTTGGTCAGGGTGACGTCGTCGAGGTCTCCATCGCCATCGGCTTGGTCGCCGTCGCCTTCGCCGGTGATGACGTTACCGGAAACGGGGGTGTCTTCAGGCGTGACGCGAATGTCAGGCTGCGCGCCGGGAGGCGTGTTGCCCCAGATGGTGATTTTCAGCTCGGCGGTATGCGTGTCGCCATCGGCGTCGGTGATGGTGTAGTGGAAGGTATCGACTATGGACTCGCCGCCGAGCAGGTCGGCCACTGTCGTATTGGTGACGTTGAGGACGTAAGTGTAATCACCGTTGGCGTCCAGAACCAGCGTACCGAACTTGCCAGTGACGTTCGAGTCAATGCTGCCCGGCACCACCACATCGTCCAGGGCAGCGCCCGGCTCACGCGGCGCAACGCCTGTTACCGGACCGGAGGCCGAAGCGCCATCCGCACCGATCGTGTCATTAGTGTAGACATTGCCAGTGGCTTGGTTAACGATGCCTCCATCAGGAGGAGGAGGAGTGACGCCACGATGAATCTCTGCGTCGTCGTTACGGGCCTTGGGCGCGTCGTCGACGATCTTGATGTTCAGCGTCTTCGTATCACTATCTTTGCCAGGAGCGGCATCCTTATCTTGCGCCACGATCGTGAACGCATCAGACGTGTCATCACCGTCAACATCAGGCGCCGTCGTCAATGTATACGTGTAGCCCACCGTAATCGTGCCGTTGGCCGGGCTCGACGGATCCGTGTTCTGGCTAAAACCATTCAGCACCAGCGTACCGTACTGCGTCGTCAACATCACCGACGTCGTAGACAAGCCTTCCAACTCTAGCTGCGTCAACGTGCGAGTCGCCGAATTGCCATCCTTGTCCGTATAAACAATCGCCACCGCCTCAGTCGGGTCAACGCCATCCAGGGCCACAATCGTAAAGCTGGACTCAACCCGCAGATCGTCAGCACTATCAGGGGAGCCTGCCGTCGTACCACCCGGCAGAGCGCTCTCGAACACCACGTGATCGGTCACGTTGCCGTCCGGCGTCGTAGCGTCATGATCTTCCGGCACCGTCACCGTCACATCGTCGTCCGTGCCGGTAATCGTGATCGTCAACGTCGTCGTCGACTGGTCACCATCGCCATCCGTGATCGTGTAAGTGAAAGTCTCCGTCAGCGTCTCGCCCGCACTCAGGCCCTGCACCGCAAGATTGGTGTTATCCAGCGTATAGGTGTAATTGCCGTCCTTATCGATGGTGATCCCACCGTACGAGCCAGCAATGTCCGTATCCACGCCACCAACAGCCACATGCTCCGCCGGTGCGGTCAGCGTACCGAACTGGAAGCCCGTCACCTCGGCGCCGTCCGCACCCTTCGTGTCCCCGTCGCCGCCATCGGGCGTGCCAATCATCACGTTGCCGCCAACCGACGCCGCGCCTTCGGCAATCTCATTCTCGTCAGCCCGCGCTATGGGCGCGTCGTCAACGATCTTGATGTTCAGCGTCTTCGTATCACTGTCTTTGCCAGAATCGGCATCCTTATCTTGCGCCACGATCGTGAACGTATCCATCGTGTCCACACCGCCAACCTCGGGCGCCGTCGTCAGAGTGTACGTATAGCCAATCGTGATCAGGCCGTAATCGGGATCGCCCGATGGCTTCTGCTCGTAGCTATGCAGCACCAACTCGCCGTACTGAGTCGTGATCGCCACCGACGAGGTCTCGGTCAGCCCTTCCAACACCGTCCGGCTGATGGTTTCCGTAGCCGTGATCGGGTCGCCAGCACCGTCAAGGCCCGTCACGTAGGTGATCTGAATCGCCGCCGTATCATCCAGACCGTCCAAGGCCTCAACCGTAAAGCTGGACTCAACCCGCAGATCGTCAGCACTATCAGGGGAGCCTGCCGTCGTACCACCCGGCAGAGCGCTCTCGAACACCACGTGATCGGTCACGTTGCCGTCCGGCGTCGTAGCGTCATGATCTTCCGGCACCGTCACCGTCACATCGTCGTCCGTGCCGGTAATCGTGATCGTCAACGTCGTCGTCGACTGGTCACCATCGCCATCCGTGATCGTGTAAGTGAAAATCTCCGTCAGCGTCTGGCCCTCACTCAGGCCCTGAACCGCAAGATTGGTGTTATCCAAAGTGTAGGTATACGCCCCATCAGCACCAATGGTCAGCGAACCGTAATCGCCCACAATCGGCGAAGTCAAAACCGTATCGGAAACGTGCTCTTGGCCAGTCGGCAGCCCACCCTTCATGACTCCGGTCAATGTAGCGCCATCTGCTCCTTCGGTGTCTTCGGCATCACCAGTCGAACCGCCGGTCATCACATTGCCGCCTACCGACGCCCCGTCCTCCGCAATTGCATTGGTATCGGCTACAGCCGTGGGCGCATCATCAACGATGTAGACCCTCAAGATGCCACTCGTGCCCTTGTCGTTGACGTCAACGGCACGCAGCGTGATGTTGTCGCCCAGGCCCTCATCGAGCCCCTCCGGGGCGTTATTACCCGTCTTTGTCAGCTCGTAGGTATAGGTCAGGGTGATTTCCTGCGGAGCAGTGTCGTCGCCCTTATCGAAATCAACATTTGTTATCCGCAGAACGCCATACGCGGTATCGACCACAAGCGGGCTGGCCGGCGTTGCCCCTTGCAATTCGGCTAGGGTAAACGTCTTGGCATCCTCACCGCTGCCTATCTCCAGGGTCTTCAGGCCGGTCGATATGTTGACCTTGATTTCTCCGTTTTCATGGAACTCCTTATCGGTTGCCGCTTCGCTGCCGGTGGCATCAACCGTGCCCAGGCCCGACTCGTAAACCGTTGCGTGGCCGGTGCTGGCTGCATTACCAGGATCATCAGCACCGTTGTCATCCCTGGGCACAATGGTCAAGACTGGCGTATCGCCTGTGATGGTAATAACCAGCAACGCCGTATCCGTGCCTTCGGCCGCCCCCTCGACGCCGTCGCTTAAGGTGTACTCAAACCTTTCCACCAGCGATGCGCCATCGTCCAGGCCATAGACCTCGGGCTTGTCGGCATCCAGCACATAGGCATAGCTACCGTCTTTGAAGATGGTCAGCGTGCCGTACACACCTTCGATCTCGACCGAGTCTTCTGTGCCGAAATCAATCTTGGCTCCTGTAGGGTTTCCGTCCGCATCGGCACGTTGAATGCCCGTGACCTCTAGATCGCTGTCCACGTTATCGACGTCGCCGTCTTTACCCTGATTGCCGTAGCCTGCATCTGAAGCAGAGCTATCCGGCTGCAGACGATTGCCCGCGATCACGTTGCCTTTAACTTCGGCATGGGTATTGAGCATTTCATGCTCATCGTCCACTGCGTCCGGCGCATCGTTGACCGCAGTAATCGTAATGCTGCCTGTGATTTCAGCCTTCAGAGGGTCGGGGCCGCCCGAGTTGCCGCCTGCTTGTTCGTTGTCGCCGTCGTCAAGCTCTACAGTGAAATTCACCGTTGTTCTTGGCGTACCCGAAAGTATATTGGTCGGGTCATCGCTGTTATGGGTAAAGGTAATGGCCTCGAGGATTTTCTCGACTTGCTCCCGGGTTGCCGCCTCGGTCAGCGTAATGACCAGCTCTCCACTAGCAGAATCATATTCAACGCGCTCAACGGCCGCCGCGTAAGCAGCATTGTCAGGATCAAAAACGATTTCATCGCCGGTGATCCAATGCTCAAAAGCGACGGTAATCGAACCCGCGCCAAAGATATCGGCCGCGATGTCGCCAGTACCCAAGTCGGGATCACCTACCGTAACGCCCGCAAGTAGCGCCACGGGCTCAAACGCTGGTTCGTCTTCAGTTAGATCGTCTTTTTCTATGACGGTGATATTAATGCGGCCGCCGTCTTCTGCATCTTGATTGGATGAGCTCAGAGTGGGCCTGTCGTTGACTGGCGTGATCACAATACCAACCGTGCCGCTATCAGCGGACCAGGGGTGAGTGTCGCCCAAGACGCTGCTGATGTCTTGCACCCCGACCTGCTCATTCCAGGTTTCATCGGCGCCGCGCACGGTCAACCCGCCCGGAGTACCGTTGTAATTTTCAACCGGAACAAAACGAATTTGATGGTCACTGTCACTTACATCAAGCACGATGGCATTGCCGTTCCCCACATCGACCGGCACCGCGATCCAGTCAGCACCATTCAGCGTGTAATACCATGTGCCCTCATTGGCAGGGTCAGCGGCATTACCGACAATGGCGATGGCTGTAAGGTCTGTCGAGGCATCCTCGCCACCTGCCACCCCGCCTTCTTCTGCGTCGAGACTGACATCGTCCGTCGCATCGCTATAGGTCAGTTGGCCGGCAATCTGCCCGGCTGTCATGGCGGCGCTGTGCTCAACGTCCTCTTCGGCGTCGGCAAGCGTCGCCTCGCCGGTCAACGAAGGCGCATCATTGACGTTCTCAACTTCGATAACCAGATCGAGCGGATCGCTGAAACGGCTGGTATCGTCGAAGTCAATGCTGCCCTGGTCGTCGATGAATTTACCCGACACAACTAAATCGGGATCCGTAGTCGTGTCGTCGTCATTGTCGTTGGTTTCGATGAGGCGAACAGTCAGCTTGCCCGGGTCGCCGTGGAAGTCGGGTTTGGGGTTAAAGCGTATGCTGGCGTCGGCGGCCAGGACAAGTGCGCCGTTAGCGCCAAGATTAATAACCGTCCAATCTCCGTCAGGCAGTTTGTATTCCCATGTACCCTGACCTTCTATGGACTCGTCACCCACGACGATGACGCCCCAGAAGGTGTCCGGCTCGCTGGCCGCTTCATCGTCTGTTGGGTCGTCGTTATCCACCTCTATCAAGTCGTCATTGGCATCGGAAAAGCGATCCCCGAATAGGTTGGCTACCGTTTCGCCATTGTTGGCGGCGGTGTCCATATCCTCTTTCACGGACATTTCCACATCGGCGTCGGCCGCGCCCTCGGTGTCAGGGTTGACAAGGACGGGCTTGTCGTTGACCGGGTTGACGATGAAGGTCAGCTCGCGCGTGGTGATCAGTGCGTTGTTGATGGGGTTTTCGGGATCGTCTGGGTAGGCGAAACCAAAGTCTCCGACGTCTTGACCTTCCTCGATATCATCGGGATATTCATAATCCTCGAAAGCATCCTCTGCGGGCCTTGTGCCCTGGTTGCCGTTATCGTTGACTTCGATAACGACCTTGAAGCTGCCATGCCAATGTTCGGCGGGCAGACCATCAGTATCATCCGGCAGATTGATCACAATCTGATTGAGGCGGCTGTTGATTTCGGCCAGGGTGCCCGTTAGCGTTACCGTCTTGCTTTCATTTGCGACAAAGCCATCGGCAAGGTCACCGCCGGTACCACCGACGCTATGTATCGTAAAGTCTCCGTCCTGGGGCAGGCTAACCGTAATTGTCAGCTTGTCGTTGGGCAAGGCGTCGGAATCCGTTATGGTCAGGCCCGTAAGGGTAACCGTGCCCTGATCGTTTTCCGCTGCTTGTTCGATGTCTCCCCTGATGAAGGCCGGGTCGTTGATGGACGATACGAACAGTTCGCGGGTGTCGCTGACGACGTTGAAGACGTTGTAGCCTTCGTCCCCGGACACGGCAGTGCCCGGCGTTGTATCTTCTCCGGCCACCACACTATAGACCTGGAAATTGTCTGTATCGGGAATCGCTCCCAGATCGTCGCCATTGGGCTGGTTCTGCGTTCCTCCGTTGGCCTGAACAATATTATTATCTTCGCCGACCGTTACGCGCTTCAAGGAACCGTCGGTGTCGCGTATACGATCATCGACTATGATTTCCAGCAGCAGGTGCTGGTCGACGTTGGCGTTTTCAGCCTCGGTGAAAGCAACTTGCAAGCCGGCCAGGTAGGCGTTGATTTCTGCCAGGGTGCCGCGCAGGATCAGCGCGGAATGGGCTACATCGGGATCATAAGCCGACGCACCGGTCGAAACGCCGTTCGCTCCTGCTCCGGGCCTAAGCGCTTCCGCGCCGGAAGTCGCCTCGTTCAGCGATAAAAACTCAACGCCGAGTTCCGCATATCTATCCAAGCTCCAGGCATCGGCCGGAACGTATTTTCCGTCCACGACAATGGGCGCTCCGCTCTCGTCTCTGGCAACGTCCAGCAAACGCACAATGACCTGGATGGTGCCGTCTTCTTCATTTTCTTCGAGGCCGGCCTCCGTGACGTAATCATTGTCGCCATCCACGTCGCCGATGACGATGCCATCAATGGGAACGGCGCCGCTGCCGGCAACCCTGATCAGGCTGTCCTGCTCTGAACCATCCGGGCCGGCATCGACTGTCGGCGCGTCGTTGACGGGGATGATGGTTACGGCAAGTTCATGCGTAATGGACGCGTTGCCTCCGGCTGGGGGAATACCGAGATCCGAACCATTGTCCTCACCCTCAGGCGCCGCATCGGTCAGGGTGAATGTAAGCGTTACGTCGCCATTGGCCCCTTCATTCATGTCGTGGTTGGCGTCGGCGGGCGAGGTATAAAACAGGCCGCCGGTGAACATCCCATTCGCTTTGTGGCTATCGTTCAACAAAGCCTGGATATCGGACGCTCGCCCGGTCAATATCAACAAGCCTGAGCCGTTACCTTGCACGGAGACGGAACGCGGTACGTAATCGGAATCATCCGAACTACTGTCAATCGGCGTGATGCTGAAGTTAAGGGTTGAACCCGACTCCCCAATGTGCAGCGCACCTTGGCCAACACCCGCCTGGATGAATAGCTGCACTTCAGTATCGAAGGCTTCCGACTCTTTGTCGTACACCTTGAACGAGTCTTCACCATCGGGGTCAAACTCTATGCGCGTGCGCACGTCTTCATATACCGATGCCGCGGCGGGGGCTTCCAGTTCCGGCGCATCGTTGGTTCGGGATGACCACAGTTCGACGGTTCTGGAAACGATGTTGCCCCGGCTCGCAGCCTCCAGCCCCGCTACTGTCGTGGTCGCCGAAGACCAGTCGTACTCTGTATCAAGAATATCGACGGGATCGTCTCCGGGCGCGGTACCCTGGTTCACCCCGCCACCGTTGGCGCCGGCGGTCAAATCGCCATCGCTATCGCGCAAGCGGTCGTCGGCGATAACCTCAAGCGTATAGATGGCATTTTTGTCAGTATTAAACGCCACCGTCAGGCCCGCCAGGGCGGCGTTGACCTGCTCGCGGGTGCCTTGCAGCACGAGCAAGCCGTTCTCATCGACGTTATTCTTGAAGCCCCAGTTACCGTCGACAGAACCAGGTGTAGTGAAGTCATAGACGAATTCACTTCCCGGTACGACAACAGGGGTTTCACCGCTATCGTCTATGAGGCGCACCGTCACCTGGATGAAGTTTTCTTCGCCACGATCGAGTTGCGTCGCGCCCCCGGCTATCGTCCAATCGGTATCGCCGACGCTGACGCCCACAATTTTATTGACGCCATCGTCTCCGGTTTTTTGGGGAACGCTGGGCACGGCCACGGTGGGTGGATCGTTAGCGGGAGTGACACGGATCCAGAACTCGTTGCCCGTCTGCTCTTGATCGCCGTCGGATAGGGTGAACTTGAAATGGTCGTTATACGATTCGCTGGTCTCTGCTACATCGCGTCCCCGGTGGACATAAGTTACGAGGCCGGCGTCCACATCCGCTTGCGTGAACGAAGAGCCAACACCCAACTTCTTGCCGCTCAGCAAGATGTCGCCGTATTTGGTCGCCTGGGTGATCTTGTATTGAACCTGCCGGCTGGTGCTGTCGCTGTCGATAGCCTGCAATTCGGCCTTAGTGATAGCTACCTTCTGGCCTTCGTGGACAGTGACAGGATTATTCGCGGACTGATTGAGCCCAATATTGCTGTCCGAACCGTTGTACACATCCGGCGCATAGGGGTCGTCCAAATCAGGAGTCTGCGCAATAAGCGGCCCGTCGTTGACGTTGGTAATCTGGATATTGACCGTTGCCTCTTCTTCGGATTCGCCATTCCAACGATCTATGGCTTTGACAGTAATCGATGCACTGCGGTCTTCTGAACCATTATGCACAAAACGCAGGCCCGAAGCGCCGCCGTCGCTGGCGGTTTTAAGCAAGTTGGAATCGAGCGTGTCGCCGACCTGTAGTTCAACCCACGCCCCTTCGCCGTCATTGGCATCTGCGTCCCAATATTCCCAGGCGCCGGTGCCGGTAAGGCCAGTAATTTCGATCAATAGAGGGTTATCGTCGTCGTGGTCGACGGCAAAGTTGTCGACGCCGTCGCGCAGCACTTCGTCCTTATCCAGAACCGTGCCGGTAGAACCGTCTCCGCCTTCTGACCCCCACAACTCACTGTTGCTGGCGGCGTCGTCCGGGTCGGAAACCCCCAGCCATTGGTCGGTAATGTAGACTGTTTCGCCTTCTTTAATGACCAGGCCATCTGAACCGGTGACGACCGGCAGGTCGTTGGTAGGCGTGATGTAAAAGATGAACTCGGGGTTCCAGGTGCTTTGTTCCCAAGTATCGCCCGCACGCACCATGACGCCCGCCGACACCGTGAACAAGGCCGTGCTGGCGAACTTCTCGCTGTCGCCATCGTGCTTGAAGCGGATCTTGCCGTCGTTGAGGTCGGCCTGGGTAAAGGAGTCGTAATGGTTCAGCGTGCGCCAGTTGTCCTCGCCGATCTTTATTTGCAGTTCGCCGGCCTGGCTGGAACTGCCGCCCTCATTGGAAAACCCGCCAAACGTATAGACGACGTCCTCAGGCTCAACGCCCTTGGCTTCATAGGACAGATAAGGATCATCACCTTCGTGATCCGTTCCCCCCAAGATCACGAAACCACCCTCTACCAACTCGCCGTTACCGCTGCTGTCGCCGGGCTTGTGCCCTGCGTGCGTACTATCTTCGTTTTGTGGGTTGCGAACCAGACCGTCCCAATTGCGACCATCATTGCTCGGCATGTGGTTCGTCAGCTTGATGGTGAAATCGTGGTCTTTCAGCGGCGAGTTTTTATCAGCGGGATAGTCATATATGCCGCCGATGCGTTCATAGATTGAACCATCGGTATCCCAACGCATGGCATTGGTGCTGTCCACAACCTTGAATCTAAAGGTGTCGACATCACCCTCGCTCGCATTCGTGGTTTGTACGTAGCGAACGCGTCCTTTATCGATCTCGTACATGGACACCGACTCGCCGGCGGGCAGGTTGTACCAAGTGCCGCCGTTCTCAGTGCCGCCCTCCTCCGCTATCCAAAGCTGAAGATGGCCATGACTGAGGACGGTACTGTCGTAATCGACGATGAAACGGATGTTTCGATTATTGGTATCGACATCGCTCGCGCCTATCATTTCAGGCGTCAGTACAACGGCGTGGCCCGCTTCATTCGCTGCATCGGGAACAGCAGCCTCTAGGGTGGCCGCCGGATCCAGGATGGGGTCATCGTCAATTGGCAATACTGTTAGATCGACTATGCCGCTTTGGGTTACATGAGTGTCGGTGCCGCCGCCCTGGTCGGTGATGCTAACACCGAAGCTGTCGCTGGTCGCACCTTCATCGCCGATGATGCCGCCTGTTCGCTCGTAGCTTAAGCCGTCTTTTTCCGAGTATAGGAAAGTGAAGCCGGCTGTAATATCGGCCGCGGTAATCTCCTTTTCTACTACGGTCTGGGAGACGCCCTCGTCATTGGTGAAGGTACCCGTAAAATACAACTTGCCCCCGCCTGGCAACGACGTGATTCGAACAACAGAGTTTTCCAAGTCGTCGCCCGGGTCTCCGCCCGTGCTGCCGATAATGTATTGGCCTACATTGCCTGTGCCTTGGGCATTGCGGGGCTGGCCTTCATATACAACCCCGGAGCCGCCGATGCTTGGCGGCTGATTGACCGGGTCTATGTCCAACGTAATAACGGCAGTGTCGGACTCACCAATAGGCGTAGCGCCGTCATTGATGCGCAAAGTGAAGCTGTCCTGGGCGTTTTGTTGATCGGTGCCGCCGGCAGTATGAACATAGCGCAACTTGCCTTGTTCAATATCCTCTTGCGTAAAGATGGAGCCTTCGCCCAAGCGCACGTTATTTAGGGTCAGATAGCCGTGCGTCGGGCCTGTCTGCAAGCTGTAGATCAGTTGGCTGCTGTCTTGGGTTCCGATGACGACTTCCGGGTCGACGGGCTCGATGTCTGTAGCGGAAAATTCATACGTGTCACCTTCGGTAACGGTAACTGTAGCGTCAGCTAAGGTTGCCGGGTCGTTGCTGGGCGTGATGGTAATGGTACGCGTTGCAGTCGCATCACTATCGCCATTGAGCGTTGCCGTAACAACTACCGTCAAGGCGTCATTACCAAGCTCCACATCAGCAGGAGTAAAAACAAGGCTGTTCAGCCATTGCTCGACCTCCGCTGCCGTGCCTGTGTATTCCGTTGCAATCGACTCACCCGCTTTCAGCGAACCGGCTGCTTCATTGTCCAGGGAAACGGTTACAGTCACAGTGCCTTCACCGCTCAGTTTCCAGCCGTCTACGTTAACTGTGTCTATATTTACTGTACCGTCAACCTGCGAGATGGGCTCGGCCACGCTCAGTTCATCAGCGCTACCGTCAACGCTCACTGACACGTCGCCGGCAGACATCACCCCCACCGACATCGCCCCAAACAAGCTTTGCACCACCGCATCCTGCTGATCATCCTGGCTCTGCGGCACGTACTCGGGCACGTCGCCCGTATCGCCGTCAAACGCGTCCGCCCCCGCCACGGCGGCGGCGCCGTCGAATAGAATGCGGGTTTCGAGCGCCAGGCGGCTGTTGCGCGGGGCAAAGGCCTTTTTGGCTTCGGACGAGCGGGGGGAAGGACGCGAGCCGGCGAGCTTGGTCATATCGGGTACCTACGGGAAAAAATGGTGGACTACACAGATAGGGAAAGAGCTTTACTTTTCTCTGTTTTCGTGGTCACTCAAACCTGGACGAGTGTAACGTACACTGAAAACATTAAAAACATCGAATTACATTTTCAGGGCCTATAATCGTCGATCTCCTTACATTTTGACGGAGTTTCATTGCTTTCTTGACACTATTTGACGTTTATACGCACCTGCGGCCCACCCAGCGTTGTTGTATGACAAGTATGCCGCCATGCGTTAAACTGCCAAGCCTTGTGGAAGCGTGCCAGAGTGGTTGAATGGACCGGTCTTGAAAACCGGCGACGGGGCAACCCGTCCGTGAGTTCGAATCTCACCGCTTCCGCCACTGGTTTTTAGGTCTTCAGTTCTTGGCTCTTCCGGCCCTTCCCCGCTTCGGCAGGTCGATCACGGGGTAAGCGCTCCCCGTCAAAGAAGCCCTCAAGCGTCTTGAGTCCCTGTGCTCCGACGAAGAACTGCGCCTGATCGCCGAACGGCGCGAACAGGCGCTGGTCGATGCCGAAGACATGATTGATTATGCGGAACAGAAGGGGCTGGAGCGAGGGCTCGAGCAAGGATTGACACAAGGGCGGGTGCTTGATGCACGACGCATTGAGGATGTCTTTATTTGAAGATGTCTTTATCTCGACAGCCAGAAGCCGCGCGCTAGAAGCTGGTAATATGTCGCCTGCTTCAAAAGGCGCAAGCATATTGCCCGGGTGGTGGAATAGGTAGACACAAGGGACTTAAAATCCCTCGCTCATTGCGAGCGTACCGGTTCGATTCCGGTCCCGGGCACCAATTTGGAAGCCGTCCCTGCTTTTGTAGGGGCGGCTTTTTTACGATAATAGCTATCTATTTCCGATTCTGTGGCGGTTGATGCCAACTATGGGAAGCTTCTTGAACAGTCGCTTCCACTTGGTTATGCCGGGCGACGTGTCACTAACCTCGATTTCTTGCAGCAGGCGCTCGATCTGCGTTCCGCTCAGACCGCGCTCGGTATCGGCCAGCACACGACAGGCGACTTCAAGATGTTATGAGCTGAAAGGAGCAATCCGAGTCACCAATGCCTGTCTCCTTCGTCGTCAGGTATCAGATGATGGCCTGTAAGCCCTTGTCGGCGATGACATTGAGCAGCTTGAGGGCTGGCCCCGTGGGATGGGTATCGCCTTGCTCCCACTTGCGCACGGTCGAGGCCGACGTGTGCAAATGAAGAGCGAACACAGGTTGGCTGAACTTCAACGCTTCGCGCAGGCGCTTGATGTCGGCAGCGCTGAACTCCCGCACCGGCGGCGGGCAGATCGCGTCGAACTCGCGCATCGTTACATCGATTTTCGCATTTGAAGAAATCAACCCGCCACCGAGCGGGCCCGCGCCGGCCGGTTTCTTTTGTCTGCCAGGCACGCCACTTGCTATTCCCTAACCGAGCGATGCTCGAAGGCGGTCCTTAGGGTTACCCGGGCTTATCGCCAATTTCGAAAAGAAGGAATACGTATGGACAAGGATAAAGTCAAAGGCGCCGCAAAAGAGGTCAAAGGCACCGTAAAAGAAGCCGCAGGCAAGGTTAGCGGCAGCAAGCAAACCGAGCTCGAAGGCAAGGTCGAGAAAAATGTGGGTACCGCCCAGCGTAAGGTGGGTGAAGCCAAAGACGCAGTTCGCGACAAAGTAAAATAAGGAATCATATGTTGAACATCAAAAACCTGAAGTATTTAATCGCTATTGGCGCCACCCCCCTGCTGATGGCTTTCGCCGTCTCGGCGACTGCTAATCAGGTGATGACATCCGATCAAATCAGCGCCCAATACGATGCGGCAATGAAACACTGCGACAGCATGAGCGGGAATGAGAAGGATGTTTGCGAGCAGCAGGCAAAGTCTCAACGCGACTCTGCCAAGGCCGATGCCAAGGCCGGCAAGAAATCGGCCGAGGCACAGCATGATGCCGTAAAGGAAAAGCGCGACGCCGACTATGACGTCGCCAAGGAGAAATGCGATGCTCTGTCTGGCGACGCCAAAGATCAGTGCATTGCTGAAGCTAAAACCAAGTACGGAAAATAAGCCTAGCGTTTTCCCGCCCATGCAAGTCGGGCACGTTAACTGCTTGTCTAAGTGCTCCGGCTGCTGCTTCCGGCAGCGCTTTTCGGCGCAGCGTCAGCACAGCTCTTCAGGAGAGCACCATGAAGCACTTCATCACACTTTCGCTTGCCACGCTGGCTTTGGCGTGGACAGTGCCCGGGCTAGCGCAGCAAGTTAGTCCTGCGCCGGAAGCTGCTACAG
Source organism: Pusillimonas sp. (assembly GCF_044464525.1). Taxonomy (NCBI): domain Bacteria; kingdom Pseudomonadati; phylum Pseudomonadota; class Betaproteobacteria; order Burkholderiales; family Alcaligenaceae; genus Pusillimonas; species Pusillimonas sp. The sequence continues at coordinate 90,669 of NZ_JBIQLE010000008.1, read as the reverse complement.
GCAGCGCCACTCTTCCGGGCAGCAGTGCGGCTACGACGGGAATTACCGGCAATGACGGTAGCGGGGCCGACTCCGACGGCGCGGATAGCCGGTCGGACGACACCTCGACACCAGATTACGAAGAAAGGAAACCCACCGGGAAGGAAACCGGCGACAAAGATGACTTCAGCGGCAACGAAGGCACGGATACGGAAAGCGCCGGCACCGATCAAGGCACGTCTAATAAAGAAAAACGCTGACACGTCCAAGCAGGCACATGACTCTGGAGGCAGCGGCCAATCAGATAATTCGGCGCCCAGTACGGTCGGCCTGGCTCGGGCAGTTGATCGGCAGTATCCTCGTCCCCTAGTATTAGAAGGACACCGCGGTTCATCCCGAGAGCTACGATTTTCCCTCTCAGAGTTCACTTAAAATCCGCATACGGAATCATGGGGTTGGGTGCAAGCGGTAAATCTCCCTGCCACGGCTTGAAGGCATAGCGCAGGTACAGCATGAAACGGCTGGGCGAATAGTCTTTGCTGCGCCGGAAATCAATGCCGGCGCCCAATACCCAATGGTCGCTCAAGCGGCGTTCAACAAAGCCGGCCACGCGGTAGCCGGTGCCGGCGCTGCGGCTGGTGTCTGCTTCGCTGACACTTCGTGCAAATGATCGCGACACCGAACCCTCGAACAAGAATGACCAGTTAGATGTGCGTCGCGCATAGCTGATGGGCAGCGACACCGAGGTGTAGCGTTGAGGGCTGTAGTAACCCCCCTGCCCCAGCGAGTAATCGCCCAAGTCCTTGTTGTAGCGCCAATACATAAGGTTGACGCCCGCCGAAAGCATTTCGTTGTTCTTATTGATCAGGCGCCGATAATACCCGCCCATCAGGCGGGTTCTATGGTTGTCGGCTACATTTTTACCGGAGAGCCGATGGTGGCTGATGTCGGCCCATACCCCATTTTCCTCCCCCTGATCCCAGCTTAAGCTCAGCGACCCGCCGGTAGCCATGACGCCGCCCCATTCCACCCCGGTGGAAGGATCGCGCGCGCCGGCGAACGACAGCAGTGAATTTGACATGGGGCGCCGCGAGGCCGTCAGCCGCCAGCCGGTTGCCCCCAGCTTGCCGGCGTAGCTGACCCCTCCTGTCCAGTTCGTAACCGCGAAGCCCAAGGGGGTGGTTCCCAAGTCGAACGAAAGGCGGTCGCCGTGCCAGCCTATGGCCAGGCTGGTGCCGGTGGCTCGCTGTTTAAGGCCATTAGTGCAGGCGGGCGCAGGCTGCCAGCCTGCGGGCGTATTGGACGCCGCAAACGAACAACTGCCAAACTCGCCTCGATACACGCCGTCGGCATCCGTCTCTAAAGTGCCGGCATCCATGCGGACATGATCCGCCCGAAGAAAGCCCTTGCCCTGGAACAGCGGATAATTCAGTTGCACCATCGTGGTGTCTGCGTGCAGCCGCGACAAACCGGGCGTGCCGTCGCGACGCCACCAGCGATCATTGTGCACGGTAATAGTCGGGTTCCGGCGCTCGTATAGCTCGTGTGCCTCGCGGCGCACACCGCGCTCCAGCCAGCCGTCTTCATCGTTGGCGCGCATGGCACGTGTAAACGTCACGTCATCACGCTGAAACTGTAGCGCCTGGCGGGGAAGCATATCAGCATCGCTCATGGCCCGAGCATATAAATCCAGCGCCTGTTGCGGGTCTGAAGCCGTGGTAAGGCGCGCCAAATCACGATAAAGCAAGGGCTCGCGTTCGGTCCCCGCCATCTGGGCCGACCGCTGCTGCAAAACATCCCGCGCCCGATCGGTATCTCCCAGGGCAACCCATAAGTCGGCGACCCGTCTATGGACACCCGTGGATTCATTCTGAAAATCGAAGTCCGCCCGCGACAAAGCTGCTTGGACGGCCGCCGCCTTGCCTTGAGCCTGCCATACTTCCATTTGCCCAAGGCGCGCATCAAGGTTGGCGCCATCCATGCGCAAAACGGCGTTGTAGTTCGCCAGGGCTTTAGAGTAATCGCCATCATCGTACGACCAACGCGCAACATGCATGCGGGCGTTCGTGGAGTCGGGCCGCTCCTCAAGCAAGGCAATTGCGGCGGAAGCCTGGCCCGCCTCACGATACGCCGAGGCCCGGGCAATCAACTGCGTCTCGGCCACGCGCGCCTCCAGCTGCGTCATGCGGTCATCCCACGAGGTTCGCGGCACTGCCGCCAAGGTGTCCAAAGCGGCCTGTTCTTGTCCAACTGCGGCCAGCAACAAGCCATGTGCATAGTGGCTGCCAGACGCACCCTGGTTACGGCTCAGATGTGTCTCGAATGCACGCAGCCCTTCGTCTGCCCGCCCTTGTTCTCGCATGGCGCGCGCCAGGCCATAGCTTAGCCACGGGTCATCCGGGTCTAGTTGCTGAGCCTGCAGCAAGGCAGTTTCGGCATCCGCCCAACGCTGCTCTTCCGTCGCCCGGTCCGCCCGCAGCGTCAGCAGGCGCAGCGTCACTTGCGCATGCAAGTTCGCCAAGGCCGATGATCGGCCGGCGGGAATCTCTTCAAGCAAGGCAAGCGCTCTTTCAGGAGGCTGGTTTTCAAGGTATCTTGCCACTCCCCGCTGCACTACGCCAGAGTGCGGATCAAGCTGCAAGGCCTGCCGAAAATGACGCCAGGCCGCCTCGTCCTGGCCAAGCTCCGCCGCCGCGCCCGCCAGGCCAATAAGAGCAAAAGGGCTTTCAGGCTGAAGCGGCAACGCCTGTTGATATAGGCTTTTTGCACGCTTCCAGTTTCGCGCCTCTTCTGCCTGATTCGCCTCCTCGAGCAGCAGCCAGTATTGCGTGGAACGAATCAGGCTGACCCATCGATAGGTATGGTCGACGCGAGGCTCTTTGTCTTTGGCCAACTCAAAGTAATGCAGCGCCTGGCGACGGTTTCCAGTACGCAGATAAGCGACTCCGAGCGCACCCAGGTAATCCACATCATCAGGGTAGGCAGCCACCGCCTGTTGAAGGCGATGCAGGGCTTCGGCGCCCTTACCCGATTCAATCATATCAATGCCCTGCCTGCCCCCCTGCCAGGCAGGGTCGTTCAGTTTGGCATCGAACCGCGCCAGCTCGATTCGCCCCCGCGCGCCCGCGTCCAGGTCAGCATAGGTTCCGACAAAACCACGCCAAAGCTCACGACTCTCGGAACTGATCGGCAGGGTGGTCAGGTAATCGTATTCTCGATTGGCTGCGCTGCTGCGAAAGGCGTCCAACTTTGCGAGCTTGCGAAGATAACGGCGCGCTTCGTCAGGCCTTTCTTCGCTGAACAAAAGGTTGGCCACGGCGGTAAGCATCGGGCCATGGCTGGGATAAATCTCCAGCGACGCTTGCAACTGCTGTATGGCAGCCGCGCGGTGACCAGGCTGGCGGGCGTACAACTGCCAATATTCCAAAGCCAGGTCCGCCGTGGGGTATACACCCTCAAGCAGGGCATCGTATGCCTGAATGGCTTCGTCGACCCGCCCCACCGCCGAGTAAAGCCGCGCCTGTGTAAGTGCGGCAATGGCGTCGGGCTCGGTAAGCTTGACCAACACCCGGCCTGTACGGGCTTCCAACGATTGCGGGGCAAGGCGCTCTAATCTATCGCGCAAACGTTGCGCCTCTGCTTGCTGTTCCAGCCGTGTGGCGATGCGCAACCGGGCAAGTATGCCCTGAAGGTGGTTTTCGTGGATACGATCCAGCTTGTTGGCGGCATCGATCACGATATCGTCTCGATACAGGGTCTCGCCCAAACGTATCTGTTGCAGCAGCAGGGCCTCGCCGCTTTGCACAGCGCGGTTATCGTCCGCGGCCAACGACTGCGCCAGCACAATTGACGCAAAATTTGGCGCCCCAATCGCCAAAGACAGGCATAACCGCCAAGCAACATATCTCATGGACACCTCCGCCAGGCAGGTATGACATATCCATTCGCATCAAAAACGTAGCGCCGTTCATCCCAACCAATGCCAAACAAACGCAAGACACGGCTGTAGTAACCTGCTTCTGAAGCCGGCGCCACGGCCAACCGCAAACGTTGCTCCCGGCCGAACTCGGTGTCTGCAAAAAGCGGCAGCATGGCGGCCGAGAACCCAATGGGCCCCCCGGCAGACGCACTGCCGTCCAGAACATCGACCCGCTCGGCGGGCACGCCACCCACGTCCAGATATCGCAAGGCCTGCCGAAAATGCGCTTTCAGGCGTCGAGCGCCCACAGCCTCGTCGTGCAGCATTCCGGTCCACAAATACACCCTGATGGCGTTGTAGCTGCCTACTCGGCCTTCGGTGGTGGGCTCAATCTCGCCATGGTGCAGGTCGACCCAATCGGGCGCCAGGCCCAAGGGAGCCGTATCGATCAAAAACTCTACCGAGCTTTCAAGCAGCGGCCCCCAAAGCGAGTTGGGTTGTGCCTGACTCGCACGCGCCAGAAGCTGCGGCGGCACATAACTAGGATTGAGCCGCACACTGGTTTCGGAAAGAAAGCCGCGCTTGCCTGGAATCAGCGCAAGGCCGAACGGCGCTACCGCCCTTACCTCTTCTTTAGCGATGCGTTGCAGCATCAAGCTGCCCAGAACGGTATAACTATGCTCGTTCCATAGGCGGCCCGCTTCAAGCAATGCGTAGGCAATCCACAGATTGGAATCCGAAGCGGAATTCTCATCAAGCACTCCCCATTCGCCGTTGGCATTGCGCCCCCACAACCAGGCGGGCAGATGCGCCGTCAGGTCTCCTTGGGCAAGATGGCGCTCGGTCCAGCGCAGCAGCCGCCGGAACAATACTTGATCGTTATCGACCAGAGCAAAGAACAATGCGTAGCTCTGCCCTTCGGAAGTGGTAATTTCCCGGTCATCCGACAGGTCGACGACGCGCCCCTCTGGGCGGATGAGATCACGCTGGAAAGCGTGCCAGTCTTCCCACGCACCTGGATCGCATCGTGCGCAAGACGCGTTGCCCTGCAGCAGGGCCATTGTCAGCCCCGCCAATAGAATGCCTCGCCTAATCCACATGACGCAGGCGCCGACGCGCCACCCGGTAAAGGCCTATCCACAGCAAGACCGCTAATACGATGACCACCAGCAGCGAGCCCAGCGTCAGAGCCACGGGCTGATCGGAAAGGACAAACCAAACCTTCTGCCACCACGGCAGGTGGCCCACGTAATAGTGAGGGCCGACCATTTCAGAGGCCACGCCGGATTCCCGGATAAGCACCACCGAGCCTCGCATGGCCGCGCGCTTGCCCGAGTCGGCCAGGGCGTCGCGTAATAATTCGAAGTCTTCGTCGGTCGAACCCAGCAGCGCCACCACGCTGCGCTGCGGATAGTAGGCGGACTGCATACCCACCACAACCGCCATCGGAGCCAATGACTGAACCATGACACGGCTGGTGGCCTCCCGTTCGGGCAGCAAGCCGGCCAATTGGATGGCGCCGGCGGCAGTCGCACTTGTGTATCGTGCTTGGCGAGGCTGATGCAACGCCGCTTGCGCGTCAAGCAGCAGCAAACGCGCGTCGGGCCGGGCCCGCAGGTTTTCCGGCATCGAACCGATCAGCAGAAGGTCGGCATCTTCGGATTGCGCGACATTCCAGTCATGAACCACACGAACCCCCAGGGCGGGGTATCCGACCTGAGAACCGATGCCGGCCAGCATCTCAAACAAAGCCGTTGTCTGCGCCACACTGGGCCTGGGCGGCACGACCACGATGGTCTCGGAAAGATCGGCCATTTTGCTGAACGGAAACCCGCTGCCGGCAAAGCTTCGCAAATTCGGCATTTCCAGATAGTGATGAAACCCCGAAAAATCGATGGTCGACTGATCGTCGATGGCAGCGCGCACGTCGGTGTTCAGCACCGACTGGCATTGATCTCGCTGAGCACTGCCCACGCCACCAGCAAACGAGAAATCAAAACGAAGCTGGTTTTCTCCGCCAAGCTTCAAAGCGGGCATGACAATTCGTTCTTGGTCGCTGATGTTCTCGCTGCTTCGAATAGCCAGGCGCAAGCGGGTTGCCGCAGACGCGCTCTCTTCGGGCTGCAGCAGGTAACTGTCTACAAAACGCCCATTCAGGCTCAGGCTCAGGCGCGAATCGTCGGCGCTGCGGGGTGACGAATAGCGGTACCGTATCGCCGTGGGTATGCCGCTGTTCCTCCAGACGAAAAGATCAGGCGGAAGGTTCAAAGACACCAGAATCGGTTTGGGATACAAGCCGGACACATCAAGTTGCTCCGGATAGTCGAGCAATTCTGAAAAAGCGATGGGCCGGTCCACCGGCGCCCAGTTCGGCGCATCGTAGGGCTTGCGCGGAGCCATCTGCTGCATCTGCCCCACCCGCACGCTCTGCCCTCGGAATATCGTGTTGCCGACGGCCAAGGCCGATGCCGCGGCGACCAGATCATTGGTGTCGCGCCCCAGCACCAGCAGCATCTTCAGGTAGGCGCTATCGGGATGGCTGACCATATCCACGGTGGGCCCTTCAACCATCGGATAGTCGGAAAGAAAATGCGGGCGCGCATCGTTCGTGGCAAAGACCACGACGTGGGAATGGGGCAACGCATCGTAATGCACCGGAAACTGCGCGCGGCGCCATCTGGACAAACTTCCGAAATATGACGAAAGAATCGCCCCTGCCCGCAATTCGTTGGTTGAAGGGGCGGCCGCAAAAACGATGGGAATGCTCTGCGCCGTCATGTCTTGCGTGTCGAAGAACGGCTCGGGAAAATAAGCCAGATCGTTCACGACCGGCAGCATTTGCTGAACCAGTCGAATATGGGTTTCACGACTGATGTCCAGCCATAAGGCGCTGTGACTTTCGTCCTGACACACATCGGTGTAATGGCCGATGAACTCAAGCCGCACCCGATTGAATCTAGTCATGAAACGGGGGTCCAGGGCAATATTCTTTTGTTGCCGCACGCCCGGCTTCTCGGAGTCAAGTGGAATCACCCCCATCAGTTCGTCGTTCAAGTACACCCTCAGATGTGACATGCGGGGCAGCAGAACAGGTGACGGAGTAAAGACCAGGTTCAGTTCAGCAGCTTCAACAACGCGATCGCGACGCAACGTAAATTCGAGCGACTGGGTATTGCGTCGTCCCAACATTTGGAAAACGTCCCCGTATGCCAGGTCGGGCATATTCAGGACCTGGGTCGTGCGAGGTGAATTCTGATCCGCGGGGGCAAGCAAGGGCGATGCATTCGACATGCCGGCGCTTGTTTTCGCCGCTGTATCGCCGCAAGCTATTACCAAGCACAGCGCCGCGAGCCATTTGCAATATGAGTAATGCATGGTTCAGAGTCTCTTTTGATGCAGCAGTGGTGTGCGCGGCACGAATGACCACAACCACTTCATGACAAAGTGCGGGCCATTGACCAGACGCAAGAATAAGGAAGGCAAACTGGCAAGCATGCGCCAGTAGCCGCTAAGGCCAATGCGAGCAACCCCCAACCCGCTTTTCAAGGGTTGATCGGATAGATAGTTATGGCTGTTCACCCAGACGTCGCCACGCCCGAACGTGCAACGCAAGAACTCAATCTGTTGTCGAGGCGTTTGAAGGTCGAGTCCGACTCCCAGCTGTGTGCCTTTGCACGAGCTGACATGCGCGGGAAAACTGAACACTTTGTCTTTTTGTGTCAGTCGCACGAACACAGGCTCTCGCGGCGGGAGCTCATGCGGGTTTTGCAAACACACTCCGACTCCGCCACAGGAGAAATCCGTGAGCTTTCCAGGAAACTGCCGTCCATCCAAAGTTTGCAACGCGGCAGACATTGAGGCGGCCACCCTATGGCTCCGGCGAATCTGCCGGCTTTCGGCCGCCACCGCTATGGCGCCGCCCAGCAACACCAGGTTGTACAGGGTCCACAACATGGTCAACACCACGGTGCCGACTTCGGCTGAGGGGCCGGCCGACAGGCGCCAGATCCCGAAACCCAAGCCGCCGACATTTGCCACAGCCAGCACGATATATGGGCTTGCCATTTTCCAGTCGAAATACGGCCGTTCAATCAACCCGCCTTTCGCGGTGACGTTGAACGCTCCTTTTGAGGGCCAGAATAAGGCGACGGTGGTGGGCCTTGCTATGTACCACGACAATACCGTTTCGTAGATCTCGCCCCAGAAAGTACGCCGATATGCTCCTTGCATGCGAGAGTTCGCCACGCTTGCGTGCATCATATGAGGCAGGACAAACAGCACCACCATCAGCGCCGGGGCGTAAATTATGTAGGCGTGCGCCATCAAGAACGCCAAGGGCGCAACCAGGTAGATTAGACGGGGAATGCCGGCCAGGAAGTGCAGCATGGCATTGACATAGCACAGACGCTGCGCCACAGACAGACCAGGGCCGAACAGAGGATTATCCGTGCGAAATATCTGGATCATGCCCCGCGCCCAGCGTACGCGCTGGCCAATATGCGCGGACAGACTCTCAGTGGCAAGCCCGGCTGCCAGCGGAATACGCAAGTAAGCCGAGCGATAGCCGCGCCGATGCAGCCGCAAGGCCGTATGGGCGTCCTCGGTTACTGTCTGTACCGCAAAGCCGCCAATATCCTCCAGCGCGCTGCGGCGCAATACCGCGCAAGAGCCGCAAAAGAATGCTGCATTCCAAAGGTCGTTTCCGTCCTGAATCAGCCCGTAGAACAAGGTGTTCTCGTTCGGCTGCTTGCCGAAGTGATCAAGATTGCGCTCAAATGGATCTGGCGAGAAAAAATGATGGGGTGTCTGTACCAGGGCCAGCTTAGGGTCGACCAGGAACTCGCCCACCGTCATTTTCAGAAAAGATTGAGAAGGCACATGGTCGCAATCAAAAACGGCAATCAGCTCGCTATCGGTCACTTGCAACGAGTAATTCAAATTACCCGCCTTGGCGTGCTGTCGGTCGGGGCGCGCTATGTAGTTCACCCCCGCCATTCGCGCAAACTCCCTTACTTCAGGACGGTTCCCATCATCCAGCAAATGAATGCGCAGTTTGCCGACCGGCCAATCCATGCCGGCGGCGGCATAGACGGTTGGCCTTACAACAGCCAAGTCTTCGTTGTATGTGGGTATGAACACATCGACGGTGGGCCAGGTATTTTCAGCCGATGGCAATGGCTTCAACGTGCGCCGCAGCGGCCAGGCTGTTTGCAGGTAGCCCAGCACCAGCACTGTCCACGAATATGTTTCGGCTGCCAGAAGGGTGAGGCCGAAGATGGTGTCTTGCGGCGTGTTCCAGTGCAGCGTAGCGGTGTATCGCCACCAGATATAACGTCCTGACGCGACCAGCGAAAGCACGATAAGCACCAGAATCGCCAGACGGCCCGGAATACGCCTCATGATCAGCGCAACCGCAAACAACAAGGCGACGAACAAGGCCTGCGCATGGGGCTCCAAAGGCTGGGTCACCACCAGGGAAAAGAATACAAAGGTAAGCAATAGCACTGCTATTGCCACAGCACGACGCGGCAGCGGGCCAGGTCCGTCCAAGCCACGAATGTGATGTTGCATGAGGCGATGCAGGTGTGCCGATGCGCGTCTGGCGTTTCGCACGGCAAGCGCCCTCAGTATTCGAGCCCGGCGAAGCGCCCACCGATACACGCGGGGATGCGTCGTTTCGTGCCCGTCCAGGCGCAGCAGCAATAACGCACCGATCACCCACACAGCCTGAAAAAAATAACGCACTGGGTCCGCGAATTGATAAGGCCTCTGCTCAAGGTGGGCGAACCATGGCTTCGAGCGCCGGCGCCAGCGTTGCCACGCCTCGCCTTCCAAAGGAAAGAGTGCATGCGCCAAAGCGACCAGGCCAAGTACCGTGACGGCAACCAAGGCTCCCATTTGCCGCTCTCGACGCAAACGACTGTAGCGACGCTGGGCCATCGCGTACACATCTGGTGCGAGCAGCAAACGTAACCCCTGGCCCATGCCTTTCCCCTTGGTTATGCAAACCACAAACCCGCGCGGCTTGCTCTATTGCTCTATTGCTCTATTGCTCTATTGCTCTATTGCCTATTGCCTATGGCCTTGTTGCCTTGTTGCCCGTCATTGACGATATTGAATCCAGTCCCGCTGTCCAAGACGAACATACGGTATGCCGTTATGAGCCATCAGCACCGTGCCCGAGTTCTCTGACACGGACGGAGTCAATGGGAGGTCCGCCGTCAGGTCATCCCAGTCGACAGCCTCTTCAAATACAGGCCGCTGCACCAAACGCGCCAATAGCTCGGACAAGGCGAGATAGCTCGTGGCGCCCGAAACACGTCGGCCGCCGGGCTCCGCTTTTACTGGATGGCCGATCAGCTTCAAGCCGACTGGTATATGAGTAATGTTGGGTGTGGGAATCTCGCGCATGCCGGCGATCTGCATCACGTCGCCCTCCAGCGCAGCGCCGTGCTCGGGTATGAGTACGACAATGACACGCCGGCCGCTGCTTTCAAGTTGTTTTATGAAGTGATGCAGATCGTCCAGCAAAGCCTTGCCGCGAGCCGCATAGGGCGCAGAGCGTCCTCCCCCGTCCGCCGTGGCTTCGCGATTGCCATCGTGCAAGGTGACGGAGTTGTACAAAACCGCCGTGGGCGTCGCGCTCTGTTGCCGCGCCTGCCACCAGTATTTCAGTGTCTCCAGGTCGCCCCAGATAGGAGACCCATCGAAGGCCGTCCACCGGGGCTGCAGCGCTTCCGGTATGATCGGCGCGCCCAAGCTCGGATGTATCGACAGATCGCCAATGAAATCCTGAAACTTTCCATTGTGGTTCAGTACCGCCTCGGTCTGGAAACCCAGTTGCCTGAGATTTTCGAATAGATGGCATTGCGATGGCGAGCTGTCGTATAAGGCCGAATGTGAGGGTTGCCCGCAACTGGCTCTCAGCAGCCGCCGTACTGCGGGGCCGCTATATGAAGTTGCCGCGTTGAATTCGTCAAAAACGACATCCATGCTCTTGATCAGCGGATGCTGGTCAAGCTGTGCCGAGGACAGGTCAGACCACGACAGCGAGCAAATGCTCAAGAAAACAATGTCGAAATCGACTGTTTCGGCGGGAGTAGCGAACGCCGCGGTTCGTGTGGCCTCGGCCTCGTAAAAGGCAGACAAATCTGCGTTAAGCGTGTCTGTTATCGATTTTTTCGGTTCTGCGGGAACGGTCTGGATTGGTCCGTCGACAAGGGTGGTTCTTGCGTGCACGTCGATGCCGGTCGAATACTCTGCATGCAGGTTCTGCAGAAGCTCACGCCCTCCATAGCCGTCGGGAATTGCGCAAATTACCAGTGCACTCACGCTCAAGACAGTTACTCGTATCCATTGCGACAAAAACAGGCACGCGACAAGCACCAGGACTCCGGCACCGATCATGTTCCAATTAATGAAACGGTTCAACAGCTCTAGAAGATAGGGTGCGGAAAACTGCAGTACTTCAGGCTGCTCCAGCAGTCGGCGAAAAGGCGGAAGCCAAGAATCGTAATACAACAGCCCAATGCCGACGGGCACGGCCAAAACGTGGCGCAACCTGTGCAGCTTCAACGGCGGCAACGGCAAAAGCAGAATCGACGCAAATACCAGGTTGTAAAAGGCATGAAAGTTCGAATAGCCGGACCAAAACAAGATCAGCTTGGCAATAAAATAAACATTCCATAGCCCCAAACCACGCCAGTAGGTGCGTACGCCTGCATCGGAATCGCTTGTCATGTTTAAATTCCAGCAAATCAGACGACCAGGCCAAGGGCAACATCCCTCCGGTTAGACCAAAAGTAATTGAATCCGACAGTTTTCAACAATTATCAATAAAGCGGTAGCCGTATAGCTTAGGGAGTAGGTCGTAGGGCATAAGGCGTTCATCCAAAACGCCAAGGCCCCTAGACGTGGCAAAACAAAAACAACCCCTTTGGGCCAGGCCCAAAGGGGTTGTTTTTAAGGAAGCAAGCTGCGCAGGACCGTCGTGAAGGAACGACGGCCCTGAGCGGCCTTTTCAGCGCAAAGCGATCAGGCTTCGGGCGCAGCTACGGGCGCCGAAGTGGGCCCACCCTGTGCCTCAATGCCGCCGATCACCTTCATGGACAGGCGCAGACGGCCTTTGTCGTCAGCTTCAATAACCTTGATGCGCACCACCTGACCCACCTTCAAGACATCGTTGATGTTGTTGATGCGGTAGTTGGCGATCTCGGAAATGTGCAGCAAGCCGTCGCGACCGGGCAGCACCTGGACGATGGCGCCGAAATCCAGCAAACGCAGCACAGGGCCTTCGTACTCTTGGCCCACCTCGACGTCGGCGGTAAGTTCCTTGATGCGTCGCTCGGCGTCGCGAGCCTTGTCCAGGTCGGCGCTGGCGATGGTGATGAGGCCATCGTCGCCAATGTCGATCTGGGTGCCGGTTTCTTCGGTAAGGGCACGTATAGTGGCGCCGCCTTTGCCGATCACGTCACGGATCTTTTCGGGGTTGATCTTGACGGTTAGCATGCGGGGGGCGAACTCGGATAGCTCGGTGCGCGAGCCCTCGAGCGCCGTGCGCATCTCGTTCAGAATGTGCAGGCGGCCTTCGCGGGCCTGGGCCAGCGCAACTTGCATGATCTCTTTGGTGATGCCCTGAATCTTGATATCCATCTGCAGGGCGGTGATGCCGTTTTCAGTACCGGCAACCTTGAAATCCATGTCGCCCAGGTGATCTTCATCGCCCAAGATGTCGGTAAGCACTGCAAACTTGGCGCCTTCCTTGATAAGACCCATGGCCACACCGGCCACGTGATCCTTGATGGGCACGCCGGCGTCCATCATGGCCAGCGAGCTTCCGCAAACCGAAGCCATCGACGACGAGCCGTTCGACTCGGTGATTTCGGAAACGACACGAATGGTGTACTGGAAATCTTGGGGTTCGGGCAACAGCGCGATAAGCGCACGCTTGGCCAGGCGGCCATGGCCGATTTCGCGGCGCTTGGGCACACCAAAGCGACCGGTTTCACCGGTGGAGAACGGCGGAAAGTTATAGTGCAGCATGAAGCGATCGCGATACTCGCCCATGATGGAATCAATGATCTGCTCGTCTTGTTTTGTACCCAGCGTGGCTACCACCAAAGCTTGGGTTTCGCCACGGGTGAACAGGGCGCTGCCGTGCGCACGAGGCAGCACGCCCAAGCGGATGCTGATCGGGCGAACCGTGCGGGTATCGCGGCCGTCAATACGCGGCTCGCCGCTAAGAATCTGGCTGCGAACGATCTGCGATTCGATATCGAACAGGATGTTCTCGATCTCGACGTTGTCGGGAGCGGCTTCGCCACGCGCTGTGGCGTGCTCGAGCATCTTGGCCTTGACGTCGGTATAGACATCACGCAGTTGCGCCGTACGTTGCTGCTTCTGGCGAACACTGTAGGCCGCTTGCAGGCCTTCTTGCGCGGCGGCTTTTACAGCGGTGTGCAGGGCCTCGTTCTTGGGCGCGGGCTGCCAATCCCATTCGGGCTTGCCCGCTTCGGCAACCAATTCGTGGATGGCGTTGATGGCGGCCTGCATCTGCTCGTGGCCGAACACCACACCGCCCAGCATCACTTCTTCAGACAGCTCGTTCGCTTCCGACTCGACCATCAGCACGGCGGCCTCGGTTCCGGCCACGACCAAGTTCAGCTGCGATTCTTTAAGCTGGCTGGACAAGGGATTGAGCACGTACTCGCCGTTCAGGTAGCCGACCCGCGCGGCGCCGATGGGGCCGTTGAAGGGAATGCCCGAAATGGCCAGCGCAGCCGAGGCGCCGATCATGGCGGCGATATCGGAATCGATTTCAGGATCGACCGACACAGTATGGATGATGACCTGGACTTCGTTGTAGAAGCCCTCGGGGAACAGCGGGCGCAACGGACGATCGATTAGACGGGAGGTAAGCGTTTCTTTTTCGGAAGGCCTGCCTTCGCGCTTGAAGAAGCCGCCCGGAATTCGGCCGGCCGCGTAGGTTTTTTCAACGTAATCAACAGTAAGGGGGAAAAAATCTTGCCCTGGTTTGGCCTGCTTTGCCGCCACTACAGTGGCCAATACGACGGTGTCTCCGATCGAAGCCAGCACTGCGCCTGACGCTTGGCGCGCAATTTCGCCGGTTTCGAGAACCACCGTATGTTGACCATACTGAAAAGTTTTGGTCACTTTATTAAACATTACGGATTTTCCTTACAATAAAAAAACCGTGCACACGGCGACGATGGTCGCAGTGTGCACGGTCGTACATAGTGGGGTGCCTGCCCCGGGTATCACTTACGCAGACCGAGCTTTTCGATCAGAGCGCGATATGCGTCGGGGTTACGGCCTTTGAGGTAATCAAGCAACTTGCGGCGACGGCTGACCATGCGCAGCAACCCGCGGCGCGAATGATGGTCTTTCATGTGAGCTTTGAAGTGACCGGTAAGTTCGTTGATGCGCGCCGTAAGCAGGGCAACTTGCACTTCGGGGGAACCGGTATCGCCTTGAGCGCGCTGAAATTGCGCAACGATATCGGATTTTTTTATGTCAGCAACAGACATTTATAGCCTCGTAAACATGCGTCAGGGCCGAGGTGCCCGGACGTGATTGATTAACAATATACATTTGCATCGAAAGGGTCACAGCATGCCGTTGGAGCATGCGGTAATCTTACGATTCCAGCATTATAACGGATTTGGTGCACGTCATGATTCCTTCCTTCTTGCGCCGTGCCTGCCTGGCCGCCCTACTGCCCCTCGCCCTGCTTTATGGCTGCGCCTCGATGACCAGCGTACCGCCCGGCACACCGCTTGCGCAGGTTGAATCGCAGTTCGGCCGCCATAATTATTCATGCCCGCTGCCCGGCGGCGGCCAGCGGGTCATCTGGAGCCGCCAGCCCTTTGGCCAGTTCGCCTGGGGGGCCAACGTCGATGCTCAGGGACGAGTCGGCGAAGTTACTCAGTTACTCACCGATCAGCACTTTGCCGTACTAAGCCAGGGAAACTGGACAGACGAGCAGGTGCTGTGCGAGTTTGGCCCGCCCGCCGAAATCGACGCCGTGGGCTTGCCCTCGGTACGCCAGGTTGTATGGAGCTACCGCTACTTGCAAAGCGGCGTATGGAACTCGCTGATGTACGTATACATGGGCCCCGACGGCAAGCAAGTGACGCGCTTCCATCCCGGCCCCGACCCCATGCATGACCCCGACCGTTTCCTGCCTTTTTTCTAGTTCCACGTTCTTGCACGTGGGCTCTTTCGGGCGCCGTCGTTACTATGGACGGTGATCGGGGTCATCGCCACGTGTAGCATCGATGGTATGGGGCGCCGGATCGGCGCTTGCCGCAGCCTCGCCCGCGCCCTCTTGGCGCATGCGGCTTAGCTGACGCGCGCGCCGCCAGCGCCACAACATGATGCCCCAACCCGACAAGCCGTAGATCATGAACAGGCCGAACAGCATCAGCGGCGGGTCGCTTGATACGAAAACAAATACGGCCACCAGCACCAGCATCACCCAGAAGGGAACACTGTGGCCCAGAGCAAACGACTTGCCGCTGTAAAAAGGCGTGTTGGTGACCATGGCGATGCCCGCGTACACCGTGATGACGAACGCAAGCCATGAAATGGTGGCCGAACCGAACTGCAGGCGGTTGTCGATGGCCACCCAGATGAAGCCGGCCAGCAAGGCCGCCGCCGCCGGACTGGGCAGGCCCTGGAAGAAACGTTTGTCGACCACCGCGATATTGGTGTTGAATCGAGCAAGCCGCAATGCCGCCCCCACCACGTAGATGAAAGCCGCCAGCCAGCCCCAACGGCCAAGGTCTTGCAAAACCCACTGGTACATGACCAGCGCCGGGGCAATGCCGAAGGAGGTCATGTCGGAGAGTGAATCGTACTGTTCTCCAAACGCGGACTGGGTATTGGTAAGGCGCGCCACCCGGCCATCCATGCCATCGAAAATCATGGCCACGAAAATCGCAATGGCCGCGATCTCGAAGCGGCCGTTGATGGCTTGCACTACGGCATAGAAGCCGGCAAAGAGGTTTGCTGTGGTAAAGACGTTGGGGAGCAGATAAATACTGCGCCGGCGCCTGCTTTCTTCTGAAAAGTTTGGCATGTTGTCTTTCCTTCGCGCTGTGGGGTCAAGCGCCCGGATCGGATTCAATCGGCGGCAACTCGGCAAGAACCGTGCTGGTGGCACTTACCTTGTCACCGATGGCAACTCGGGGCCGCGAACCCATGGGCAGGTACACGTCAACCCTCGAGCCAAAACGAATAAAGCCGTAGCGCTGCCCATGATGCAGGACATCGCCGGCCTTGGCATAACAAAGAATGCGCTTGGCCACCAGGCCCGCCACCTGCACAGCGGTAACGATATGGCCTTGTTTGGTACGCAACACCATGGCGTTGCGTTCGTTTTCAAGCGAGGCCTTGTCCAGCGCCGCATTGAAGAACTTGCCGCCGAAATACTCAGTGGCCAGCACCTCGGCGTCGACCGGTGAGCGGTTCGAGTGGACATTGAATACGTTCATGAAAACGCTGATTTTAAGAGCATCGCGATTACCATGATACGGGTCTTGAGTTTCTTGCACGACCACGATGCGGCCGTCGGCCGGGCTAAGCACATTAAGCTCGCCGTCGGGGGCCACGCGGGCAGGGTCCCGAAAAAACTGCAACACGAAGATCGACAACAGCCACAACGGTACGCTGGCCCACCCGAACCAGAATGTGACAATGATCGAAATGATGACGATGCCTGCCAGGAACGGCCAGCCTTCGCGCGCAATGATGGGATGTGGATAAGAAGGTTTATTCATCGTGCTAAGAATAACTGAAAACACCGATAATACCCCCACGCTGCGCCTTCGGCTTGCTGCCCCCCGAGGGGGCTTTTTTACCTTGGGGCGGCCCGGCGGTGGTGATACCCCCACGCTGCGCCTTCGGCTTGCTGCCCCCCGAGGGGGCTTTTTTACCTTGGGGCGGCCCGGCGGTAAAAAAACACCCCGCACGGGCCGAAACATTGCTTCGGCGTGCAGGGTGTTTAAAGAACGATCGAAAATATCGATTAGTTCTTGCTCTGGTCGACGAGCTTGTTCGCGGCGATCCAGGGCATCATGCCGCGCAGTTGGCTGCCGACCTGCTCGATCTGCGACTCGGCGTTCAGGCGGCGACGCGACGTGATGCTGGGGGCGCCGGCGGCGTTTTCAAGGATGAAGTTCTTGGCATACTCGCCTGACTGAATGTCAGCCAGCACTTCGCGCATGGCTTTCTTGGTCTCGTCGGTGACAATGCGAGGGCCCGTCACGTACTCGCCATACTCGGCGTTGTTCGAGATGGAGTAGTTCATGTTTGCAATGCCGCCCTCGTAGATAAGGTCGACAATCAGTTTGAGCTCATGCAGACACTCGAAGTAGGCCATTTCGGGCGCATAGCCGGCGTCGACCAGGGTTTCGAAACCCGCCTTGATCAGCTCGACGGTACCGCCGCACAGCACGGCCTGCTCGCCGAACAGGTCAGTTTCGGTTTCTTCGCGGAAGTTGGTCTCGATGATGCCGGCGCGGCCGCCGCCGTTGGCCATGGCGTACGAGAGCGCCAGGTCGCGTGCCTTGCCGGACACGTCTTGATGGACGGCGATCAGGTGTGGCACGCCGCCGCCTTGGCTATAGGTGCCGCGAACGGTGTGGCCAGGCGCCTTCGGAGCCACCATGATGACGTCGACGTCGGCGCGGGGCTGGACCTGGCCGTAATGCACGTTGAAGCCGTGGGCGAAGGCCAGCGCTGCGCCGGGCTTCAAATTAGCCTCGACGTGATCGCGATACACCTTGGCAATGCTCTCGTCGGGCAACAGGATCATGACCACGTCGGCCGACTTGACGGCCTCTGCCACTTCCTGCACCTTCAGGCCGGCATTCTCGGCCTTGCTCCACGAAGCACCACCCTTGCGCAAGCCGACGGTAACGTTGACGCCCGACTCATGCAGGTTGAGTGCATGCGCATGACCCTGCGAACCGTAGCCGATGATGGCAACCGTCTTGCCCTTGATCAGGGACAGGTCGCAGTCTTTGTCGTAGAAAACTTTCATTGATAGTGCTCCAAACTAAGCAAATTTATAGTGGGCCGGACAAATCCGGCCCAGATTGGATGAATGAATCCGAGAATAGAGTTCGGGCTGTATACCGCCGCCGAACCCACGATTTTAATTACAATTTCAAAACGCGTTCGCCGCGGCCAATACCAGAGACGCCGGTACGCACGGTTTCAAGGATGGCGCTGCGGTCAAGCGCACCTAAAAATGCTTCGATTTTTCCCTGGTCGCCCGTAAGCTCGATGGTGTAGGCCTTGTCGGTCACGTCGATGATGCGGCCGCGGAAAATGTCGGCCATGCGCTTGAGCTCGTCGCGCTCTTTGCCCACCGCCCTTACCTTGACCATCATCAGCTCGCGCTCGATGTGCGCGCCTTCGGACAAGTCGACCACCTTGACCACGTCGATAAGGCGATTAAGGTGCTTGGTAATCTGTTCGATGACGTCTTCGGAACCTTCGGTGACGATCGTCATGCGCGAAAGTGTGGTGTCTTCGGTGGGCGCCACGGTAAGCGTTTCGATATTGTAGGCGCGCGCCGAAAACAGGCCGACCACGCGCGACAATGCGCCAGGCTCGTTCTCCAGAAGGATGGAAATCACATGTTTCATTGTTCTGTCCTTATCCTTATAGATCTTCAGCGCCGAGCAGCATTTCGGTTAGCCCGCGGCCGGCTTTGACCATGGGCCACACGTTCTCGGTCTGGTCGGTGATGAAGTCCAGAAACACCAGCCGGTCCTTGTGTTTGCCGAACGCCTCGCGCAAGGCGGGCTCGACATCGGCAGGATTCTCGATACGAAGCCCCACGTGGCCGTAGCTTTCGGCCAGCTTGACGAAGTCGGGCAGCGCGTCAACGTACGATTCTGAATACCGCGAACCGTAGTCGATCTGCTGCCATTGGCGCACCATGCCCAGGTAACGGTTGTTGAGGCACACAATCTTCGGCGACAGATGATATTGCTTGCAAGTAGAGAGCTCTTGGATGTTCATCTGTATGGAGCCTTCGCCGGTAATGACGGCCACATCGGCCTCCGGGTGGGCCATCTGCACACCCATCGCGTACGGCAGGCCCACGCCCATCGTGCCCAGGCCACCCGAATTGATCCAGCGGCGCGGCTGATTGAAGCGGTAATACTGGGCCGCCCACATTTGGTGCTGGCCCACGTCTGAGGTTACGAAGGCGTTGCCGCCGGTTACTTCCCACAGCTTCTCGACCACGTATTGAGGCTTGATGAGAGTGTCGGAACCTGCGTATTCAAGACATTTTTTCCCGCGCCATGTCTCGACCTGCTGCCACCACTTGGCCAAAGCGGCCTTGTTCGGCTCGGTTTCCACCGCCGCCTGCATGTACAGGGCGTTGAGATCTTGCAGCACGTCTTTGACATTGCCCACGATGGGCACGTCGACGCGCACGCGCTTGGAGATCGAAGACGGGTCGATATCAATGTGGATGATCTTGCGCTGGTTTTGCGCAAAGTGGCGCGGATTGCCAATGACCCGGTCGTCAAAGCGCGCACCCACGGCGACCAGTACGTCGCAGTTCTGCATGGCCATATTGGCCTCGTAGGTGCCGTGCATGCCGGGCATGCCGACAAAGCGAGCGTCATCGGCGGGAAAACCGCCCAGACCCATCAATGTGTTGGTGCAAGGCGCGCCCACCAGCTCGACAAGCTGACGCAGCTCTTCGGCCGCGTCGGACAAAATCACGCCGCCGCCCGAGTAGATCATGGGGCGCTCGGCCGCCAGCAGCATCTGGACGGCCTTCTTGATCTGACCGTGATGCCCCTTGACGACGGGCGTGTACGAACGCATCGACACTTCGCCCTTCTTGGCGGTGAATTTGTATTTGGCGACGGTGATGTCTTTGGGAATGTCGACCAGCACCGGGCCGGGCCGGCCTGTTTGCGCGATATAGAAAGCTCGGCGCATGGTTTCGGCCAGGTCCTTGATGTCGCGCACCAGGAAGTTGTGCTTGACGCAGGGGCGGGTGATGCCGACCGTGTCGCACTCCTGGAAGGCGTCAGAGCCGATTGCGGTCGTGGGCACCTGGCCGCTCAGGATGACCATGGGGATGGAATCCATGTAAGCGGTGGCGATGCCGGTAACGGCGTTGGTCAGCCCCGGGCCGCTGGTGACCAGGGCCACCCCGACCTTGTTCGACGAGCGCGAGTACGCGTCGGCGGCGTGCACAGCTGCCTGCTCGTGGCGAACGAGAATATGTTTGAATGAATCTTGTTGGTAGATAGCATCGTAGATGTACAGCACTGCGCCGCCAGGGTAGCCAAAAACGTGCTCCACTCCCTGTTCGGCCAGGCATCGTACGACGATGTCGGCGCCATTGATTTCCATGTTGTAGTCCTTTCGTAACCGGTACGGGAGCCTCGACTGGCCTAAACAGGCCCGAGCTGCGCCGGACGCGGCATGATGCTCTGAGGCTTGATGGTTCACGGAACCACTCCACCCAGATACCGTGCCGTACCGATGCCCACTCGTCGAAACACCGTACGAGCGTTCATGGTGAACGCAAGAGGTAGAAACGGATGCCACGGCGACACACGCTTGTGACGCGGCCCTTGGCTAAATGATAAAGGCGCAAAAAACGGGCGGATGGCCCGAACGATAGTGCCCATAGGACCGAGCTGAGGATAATACGCTCGGCCAAGTACACAACTTTACTGCATTGCACAAGACAAGGCAATCGGCCAGGCTCCCAAAAGCGGAAAATGTCGCGGCAAACCGACGAAGCGGTTCGAAGCCGGAACGTATAATTCCTAGACCATGACCTTCGCCCCTACACCCCGCCGCTCGCTGCACCGCGTAGGCTCCCTTTGGCTTGCCGGCGCCTTGCTGCTTGCCGCACAGGCCGGCGCGTGTTGGGCGCAAAGCATCGCCTTCACCTTCGACGACGGATTCGACGTCGCAAGCAGCGGGCCGAGGGCCGTGTCGGACAACGCGGCGATGCTCGACACACTGAAGCGGCACGCGGTGCGCGCCATACTCTTTCCGTCGGGGGTGGCCCTGGGCGATCCCGCCAATCTCGCCCTGGTGCGCGCCTGGGGCGAGAACGGCCATGCCATCGGCAATCACACCTACAGCCACGAAGCCTTGAGCCATTCGGACACGACGCAATACCTGGCCGACGTGCAGCGCGCCCACGATCTGCTGCGGGTCCTGCCCGGCTGGTGCCCAAGACTGCGCTTCCCCTACCTGGACGAAGGCGGCACCCCCGCCCAGCACGACCAGGTCATGGCATGGCTTGCCGGACACGGCTATGGCGTGGCAGCGACGACTGTCTCCATGCCTGACTGGCAATGGGAAAAGCAATACCTGAATCTGCTGCAAACAGGCACGCCCGCCCAGGCGGATGCGTTGCGGCAGGATTACGTCAGGCAGCTATTGGCGCAGGCGCGGGCGCAAGACAGCCGCTGGACGCAGCGGCTCAAGCGCAGCCCGGCCCACGTGCTTCTGCTGCATACCACCCAGTTGAACGCGGCCGCGCTGCCCGAACTGCTGCAAGAACTGAAAGCCGCCGGCTGGACCTTCATTGACCCATCGCAGGCGCTGGCGGATCCGATCTATCAGCGCAGCCATTCCGGTCCCGGCGGAACCACCCTTACGCTGCCCGTCCCAACCTGTCGTTGAACCCGGTGTTTCCACCGCCCAGGCCGTTCCGGCTTGTCATGGGGCCTTCTTTTTCTTGAGTTCCTCGATCATGGGCAACTGCGAGACCTCGCTCACGATGGCCTTGCTCCACGCCGCATAGCCGTCGGCCGCAAAGTGCTGCCCGTCGAACGTTCGCCATTGACCTGGATTGGCGAACTTGAGCGAGTCGATATACACGCAGGGATTGACGTTGGTGGACAGGAAGCGGCTGATCCGCTCGACCCGATCATCGCGCTTGTTGTATTTGCCGCCCGCGCGGCCATAGGCCGGCCCCACCCAGACGCAGGCGGCGCCGGCGCCGGCGATTTCCTTGGTCAGGCTGGACACCCCCTGCCAAGCCCAGGCCTTGGGAAAGGTCTCGTTGTCGTAAGAGCCCATCGTGTCGCCGATGATCAGGACCACCACATCGGGCTTGTCCGCGGCGATCAATTGCTTGATGGCCTGCGTCTGCATGCCCGACTTGTTGATGCTGGCCGGCTCCTTGCCCTTTTTCTCCTGGCCGCAATCCACCTGCCTGGGCTTGACCCAGTCGATGGCGCTCGCCCCGCAGGCGCCCACTGAATGCACGTAGGCCGCCCCCTGGGCGCTCAGGTCCGCATGAAGGGATTCAGGCAGTTCGTACAACATGTGGCTTTCGCCGATAACGAGAAAACTAAGGCCTGCCAATGCCGCTGCCGCCGATGCCATATCCGGTGCTCCTTGTCGTTGACGTATGGTTCCATACGGAATCGTTGAACTATATTAATCGATCGTTCGGTCGTTACGGGCAGGGGCCTTCAGCCCCTGCATCCATGCCTTCTCTTCCGGCGCGAGGGGCATCTGCAGGACGCGCTCGGGCATCTCCCAGATCACCAGCCGCGGCGGCGTCTCGCGAAACTCGGCAGACGCCAGGTAGGTTTTCGCCGCGCCCCAGAAGTCGCCGCCGTCCTGGGCGAAGCTGGGCACCGGCGTGCTCAAAGCCGCCTCCAGAAACGGCACAAAGGAAGACGTGCGCGAATACGAGGTGCCGATCAACGCCACCGTGGGCAGGCTGGCATCGCCGAACAAATCATCGGCGGCATCGCCCGCGGCGGCGGACGCCGAAGCATCATCGGAATGGGGCGACGCGCCCTGCTGATCCGGCGCCAGCGGGCTGAGTCGCACGGTCGCCACCCTGTCGGGAGGCGGCAACAGCGACGCAGGCAGCCAATCGACGCCAGCCAGCCGCAGCAGGTCGCCTTGCCGGTCGCGCGGCTCGCCCGGCTCGAGCCGGTATTGCTGATGAGGAGTCAGGGCCAGGCCGGCTTGGCGGACCACCCGAGCCAGGGCGTCCGCCGCGGCGCGCGCGCCGGCTTCGGTCCAATGCGTATCGATCGTGAGAAAAGGCTGGGCTTCGCCGCCGCGCTTGACCTCATCGAGCGCGGGCAGCAAGGCGGCCTGCGGGATGCCGTGCCGCGCCAGTCCCGCCTCCCATTGGCTGAGGCGATCGGCCGAGGAAACCGGCCGGTACAGCCCGCAAAGCTGCTCGTGCTGCACACGGCTTTTATCCGGCACGGTGGCCACCACCAGTTCGGCGCCCCGGCGGCGCAGCAGCTCGCGCACCAGCGCGACGGCCGCCAGGCGCTCCTGGGCGTTGCGCCCGGCATCAAGGTGGACCGCCAGCTCGTCATTCAGGAATAGCCACGGGTCGCAGCCGCGCCGCACGCGCGGCCCGAGCGAACCCGCCACCAGCCATGAAGCCGCTCTTTCGGCATCCGCAAGCGCAACGGGCAGCGGCGTCCGCGCCAGTTCGGCCGCCAGGCCCCGGGCCGTTTCGCCGCTCATGATCGAACTGCGCGTCCATGCGTCGGAAGCCAGGCTTATCCGGCCGGCCGCCATGCTCCATACGATCGACGCCGCGCCGGCAAGCATGGCGGCGATGAAGGCGCAGCCCGCCACGGCCCTGGCCACCCGCGAAGGCTGGTTGAACGATTGCACGGGATCAGCCAACGCCACATCGTTCTCCTTAGAATTGGAAGTACAGGAACGGCACCGCCTTGCGGCTCGCCACCAAGGCCATCGCGAACACGAAGCCGAACACGGGCCACAGGTCGGCGGCGGCCAGCACGCACACCGGCATGCGCCGCCGCACGGGCTCACGCAACAAGGGCGCCACGATGCAGGCAAGCCCCAGTCCTATCGCCGCCAGGTGAGAAGGCTGCAGCGCCACCCGCAGCGCGTCTCCGAGCGCCCAGCCGCGCAGCCCCAACTGCCCCAGGTACAACGACCATGCCGTGTCGAAATCCGCCGCGCGGAAAACCACCCACGCCATGCATACGAAGACCAGGGTGGCCGCCCTGGACGGCAGGGTGGGAACAGGCGGCAGCTCCGACCGGCTCCAGGCCCGCGCCACTGCCAGTGCCGCGCCATGCATCAGGCCCCACAACAGGAAATTCCAGTTGTCGCTACCATGCCACATGCCGGCGATGGCCATGGCAAGGACAAGGTTGACGTAGGTACGAACGGCGCCCCTGCGGTTGCCACCGAACGGGATGTAAAGGTAATCGCGTATCCAGGTGGACAGCGAAATATGCCAGCGCCGCCAGAAATCCTGAATACTGCGCGCCAGATACGGGTGATTGAAGTTCTCGGGAAAATGAAAGCCCAGCATCTGCCCCAGACCGATGGCCATGGCGCTGTAGCCCGCAAAATCGAAGAACAACTGCAAAGAATACGCCAGGCAGGCCAGCCAGGCATCGAGAAAGCTCGGCCCGGGCACGGCGAACGCGGTTTCGACCAGCGGCGACAAGGTGTCGGCCACCAGCACCTTCATGCACATGCCCACCATGAAACGCCGCCCGCCGGCCGAAAAATCCATCCAGGTAAAGCGCCGCCTGGCCAGCTCGCGCTCGACCCATTCGTAGCGCAGGATGGGCCCGGCGATCAATTGGCCGAACATGGCGAGGTAGGCCGCGAACCAGACGAAGCGGCGCTGTGGGCGCACGTCGCCGCGATACACGTCCACCAGGTACGAGATGGCCTGCAAGATGATGAAGGACAAGCCTATGGGCAGGACCACGCGTTGCCAATCGGCCGGCATGGCGCCCCCGACGAACGGCAGCCCGGCCAGGGTTTCGACGAGAATGTTGACATACTTGAACCAGAACAGCGTGCCCGCGTTGGCGACCAGCAGGACGGCCAGCAGGCTCTTGCGCCGGCGCCCCGCGGGCAAGGCGCCCAGCGCCAGCCCTCCGACCCAGGCCAGCACCGTCAGGCCCACGAACAACAACAGGAAGGCCGGGCTCCACCAGCCGTAGAACACCCAGCTTCCCGCCAGCAGGACCGCATTGCGCCGCGCTTCGGGCGCCAGCGCATACACCAGCAGGAACGCCGGCAGAAACAGCGTCAGGAACTCAATCGAAGTGAAGATCATGCAAGGCTCAGAAAGCGAGCTCGTCCTTTACATGGAAGAATTGCTGCGCCGGGTCGCCAGGCGCCAGGAACAGGCTGTGGCGCTCGCCCGCTCCCAAGGTGCCGAGGTCCAGCGGCCCGCCCACCGGCCGGCCGTCGCAGAGCAGTTGAACGCTCAATGGAACCGGGTTGACCTGGCGGCGCACCCACTTGCCGGTCTCGACATTCTCGAACAGCGACACGGATCGCCCGACGACCTGCACGCCGGCATCGCGGCATGAGTCGTTCAAGTCGTAAAAGGCGATGGAAGCCCGGACCGCAGTGAAATCGTCCGCTTCCTCATGCAGGGTGTGCACCTGCAAACCCTCGTCCGTCTTGATTCCCAGCACCGTGACGAACTCACCCGGCATGACGTCGACCGACACCGCCCGCTTGTCCTGGCCCTGGGCCAGTTCGCCCTGGATGGTAGTTTTCCCGGCCACAGGCATGTAGGGGCTGGACCGGAAGGAGGCGCCCAGTTCAAGAGCCAGCTGCGAGCCGGGGGCCGTCACGCGCAACCCGGACCCGCCGCCGTCCACGAAGCGCACGAAGGCGGAATCTTCGGCCGGCCCGGTGGGGTAGAGCTTGATTTCGATGCCGTGGGCCAGGTTGCCGGCCAAGGCGACCGCCAGGGAGCATATTGCGAGAAGAAGGGATTTCATTTCTGTCCAGGGTTCCTTGTATCGGGCGCCGCACCGCGCAGATCGAGCCTGGCCGCTCTTTCAAGCAGCTTGGCCGCATCGGCGGTCCTGCCCAGTTGCTGGTGCACTTGCGCCGCCCGGGTCAATACATCGACATTGGCGGGTGCCAGGTCCGCCGCGGTGTCCGCCTCGCGCCGGGCGCGGCGCTGGTCGCCCATCTGCAGCGCGGCCTCGGCTAGGCCCATGCGTATACGCGCATTGTCCGGATGAGACTGCCGCAGCGACTCGTAGATCTCCAGCGCCCGGCTGGCCTGACCCGCCAAGGTGTACGAGCGCGCCAGCGAGTTCAAGGCCTCGGGATCATCCGGCCGTTTGGCAAGCACCCGCGCCAATGCATCCTGCGCCGCCGCGGCCTCGCCCCGTTCCATCAGTGAATTGGCCCGGCGAACAATGTGCACGTCGGACAGCGCATCCACCCGGGCGCGCTGGGCGTCCGTCAGGTTTTGCTGCTCGAGATGGCGCAATATGACGGCTGCCTCGACGTCCTGGCCCGACTCCAGCAGCAAGCCCACGTATGCGATCGACGCACCGGTGCCGCGCTCGTGGCCCTGGGTTCGCAGCGGCCCCAGCAAGGCAAGCCCCCGCGCCGCCGCGCCCATATCGACGTAGGCTTCGGCCACGGCATTGAGCACGTCGAAATTGCTGCCCGCTTCGGCCCTGACGTCGCCCAGCAACTGAAGCGCCTCGGCCTTCTTGCCGGCCCTTGCAAGGGTTTGCGCCTCGGCAAGCCGAAGCCTGAGGTCGGCCGTTGCACGCAGATGGCGCATGGGTGGCGTGCGCTGGTCAAGGGGGATCTGCGCAAGCCCGTCGCGCACGGCCTCCCAGTTTCCGGCGTCCGCGGCCAGCGCAGCGTTGGCGTAGAGCACTTCCGGATCGTAGGGATGCTGTCTTAGCAGCTCGTCGAGCATGGCCCGCGCCTCGGCGTCCCTGCCTTCCTGCTGGTAAAGCCGCGCCAGCCGGAAGCGCAGTTCGGCATCGTCGGGGCGGCGTCCCAGGGCTTCGCGGTAGATCGCTATCGCTCCCTTCGCCTCACCTTGAGCTACCAGGATCTCCGCCAGCAGATCCTTGGCGGCGGCCTCGTTCGAATTGCGCTTGACCAGGCTATCGGCCAACGTGCGGGCCTCGGCGATCTTGCCCTGTTGCACCAGGCCTCGCGCCCGCTCGACGTCCACCCAGTACTGCGCGATGGAAAGCGAGGACTGCCATGCGGCATTGCCCCGCCGCGCCCGAACGAGATAATCGTGGGCCTGCCCCCAGTTGCCTTCGCGCATCGACAGCACGCCCATGCCTCCCAGGGCTTCCGAATCGTTAGGCCGTTGCGCCAATACCGCCTGGAATTCGACCCGGGCGCGGGCGGGATTTCCGGACTCGATCAGCTTCATGGCCGCGTCGGTGCGCAGGCGCAGCGGATCGGGCTTGGGCGGAGCACCGGCCGCCTGCGTTCCCGCCTGGGACGCCCGCTGGAGCAACGCGCGTATTTCCTCGTCATGGGGATACAGTTCGACGTAGGTAGCGTATAGAGGCCTGTGTTCGGCCGTGGGCTTGCCCAGCCACAGCAGCGCGTCGCGCCAGCTCTCGGTGGCTTCGCTGCCCACGTCATAGTTCGTCGACAGGCGGGCAAGGCGGCCTATCGCTTCGAGACGGGTCGGCTCGTTACGTGCCAGGTGGCGGGCCAGGGCCAACTGCAACAAGGGATCGCGCGGGGTTTGGGCCTCGAGGCGCCGCAAGCCGTCGATCGCCTCGAGCAGGCCGCCCTCGGTATAGCCCAGGCGATGGTAGTAATCGCGCCCCACCTCGCCGACCGGCAGGCGGTCTCCGAGCGCATCCCGGTATTTTTTGGCCGCTTCGTCGACGTCCGACTCCGCCACCGCCTGGCGCGCCTGCGCCAGCAGGGCTTTGTTCCGCTCGGAACTGAGCAGGAGGTCCTGCTCGAGCTGGGCGACCAGTGGATGACCGGAGTGCGCCTGTTCCAAGCGCCGTAGATAATCCCTTGCGGGCTCGATGCGCCCGGCCTTCAGCTCGATGGTCGCCAGGCCGTACAGGGCCTCGGGGTGGTCTGGGCTGATCAGAAACAGCTTGTTCCAGACCTCGGCGGCGCGCTTGCCGTCGTCGCGCTCCAACCAGAAATGGCCCTGCTTGACCAGTATCTCGTGCGAATCATCTGCTTGCGCCTCCGTCGCATGAAGCAACATCGACGCAAGCAGTCCACATACTAGCCAGTGATATTCACGCATCCCTCACCGACCGAAGGTGTCGCCATTGGTTGTACGATGGGGCTTGATGGGCAGGTCCAGCAAACCGCTCTGGGGATGGAAGTAATAGCGTAAGTAGACGCCGCCCATCCATTGCTTGTAGTCGCTGGCGTTATCGGCCCCGATTGTCGCGCCCAGCGCAAGCTTGGGGTCCACCCGGTACTCGGCCGTGGCCTTGACGTTGTAGCTGACGCCGGTCTTGCTCTGACCGCGGTAAACGCCCTCTTGCATGCCGTAGATTCCCGGCAGATCCGCGCCGACGGCCTGCACCTGGGCCTGGAGATCGGAGCGCGTCGGGAATACCGCCGCATCGTCCTGCTTGAAGGTCTGCAGGCCTATCGAGCCATCCACGCGGTAACTGAACTTGCCCGAACGCTGCGCCCAGGTAACAGGGACGCTAAGCGCATAGTAATGCTTCGGGCTGAAGTACCCGCCGTGGCCGTAGGTGTAGTAGCTGAGGTTCTTGTCGTAGAAAGCCGCGTTCACGTTGACGCCGGTAGTCAGCTTGCTGTCCAGCTCGTCAATCACATGGAAGTACGCGCCGGCGTTGAACTCCTTGCGGTTATTGGACGCCACGTTGTTGCCGCGCAGGGTGTGCCAGGCGACGGCGCCATAGATGCCGGCGTCGCCGAAGTCCTTGGACAGCGTCGCCCGCGCGCCGGTGGCCGATACCCCGCCCCACTCCAGGTCTTCACTGCGATGGCGGCGTCCGGCGAAGGACAGCACGCTGTCCGTAACCGGACGGCGCGACACGTCGACGCGGTAGCCGACCGTGCCGGCGTCGTCAAGCGTGCCCTGCACCAAGGCGCCGCCCGTAAAATCGGTGTGCTGGAAGCCCAGGGGCGTGACCCCCGCGTCCAGCTCGAATCCCCGGCCCTCATAGCCGACCGAAAAGCCCACGCCATTCTGCGTATCGTTGTCGATCGCATAGGGATTCAGGTTGGCGATCTCCATGCCCGCCGGAGGCGGCGTCAAGGCCGCATGGGCGCCCTGCGAGCCCGAACTGATCGAGACGGGGGTGGCGCGCAGGTTCACGCGTCCGTTGCCGGCCGGAAAGCTGACTTCCAGCGGCAATTGCAGTTCATCGAGCTTGCCGGTGCCCGCTTCGCCACTGCGACTGCGGAACTCGGCGCCGCCCGAAAAATGCCCGCTGCGCTCCTGCATGATGGCGTCGAGCTCACTGCCCAGCGCCGACTGCGGTGCATAGGCCACCTGGCCGGCCGAGGCAAACGGGTTGCCGGCCTGGCCGGCCGGCATGGGCACGGCCCCGTAAGCGCCCGGGGCGGCGGCCTGCGCCGGCACGAACGGCATGGCGCCGGCGGGAATCGTTGGCTGATACGGTATCGGCGCCGCCTGCTGCACCGGAGGCGGCACAGCGGCCGAATAGGCCTGCTGCGCGGCGGGCGGTTGGGCCGCCGCACCGTAAGACTGGCCATTGACGGGGATCGGAACCGCGCCGGCATATGGCTGCGCGGCCGCCGGCATCGGCGCCGGCGGGCGGCCTTGCCCTCCATCGAGCGATGAATTGCTGCGCTGGCCGGGAAGCCCCACGAAAGGATTGGCCGACGACGAGGCCGCGGGGCCGGCCGCATACTGTCCATAGGCCAGGGGAGACCCGCGCGACTCCAGGGCCATGGCCCTTTGGATGAGCTTGGCCGCCTCGCTCGTGTCGCCGGACAGGCGGTACACCTGCGCAGCGCCAGTCAGCACGTCGATGTCTTCGGGCGCGAGCGACACCGCGATGTCGGCTTCATTGCGCGCTTGGCGATGGTTCTTCAGTTGCTGGGACACCTGGGCGAGACCGAGGTGCAGATGAGGATTGTTGGGATCGTTGCGCAAGACTGTTTCGTACAACTGCAGCGCCTGCTGGCCCTGGCCGGCGGCGGCATACATGCGCGCGAGCGACGCCATGGCGTCCGGCTGGTTGGGCTGGCGGGCGAGCACCGGCGCCACCATGTCGTAGGCGGCGACCAGGTCGCCCCGCTCGACCAGCACGTCGGCCTGGCGGACTCGATAGGAATCCGTCAGGTCCTCGAGAGACGCGCGCTGCGCGCCCGTCAGGTTCTGCGTGTGCAGATGGCGCAGGACGACGGACGCTTCGACGTCCTGATTCGAAGCCAGCAGCAGGCCGACATAGGCGATCGATGCATCGGCGCTGCGCGCCTGCCCTTGCGCTCGCAAGGGCTGCAGCAGGGCGGCGCCGCGAGCGGTTTCGCCCATTTGTACGTAGGCCTGCGCCACCGCGTTGATGACGTCGAAATCGTTGCCCGCGGCGGATTGCACCTGCGCGAGCCAGTTCAGCGCCTCTGTCTTGCGTCCGGCCTTGGCCAGGCGCCCGGCCTCGGCGATCTGCGCCTGCAGGTTGGCCCTGGCGTACAGCTCGTTCATGGCCGCCGTGCGCTGCGAGGTCGGGATGCGCTCGAGCGTGTCGCGCGTCGCCTGCCACTGCTGGCTGTCGGAAGCCAGCAAGGCGCTGACGTACAAGGCGTCGGGGTCGTTAGGGTGGGTCATCAGCAGGCCATCGACCAGGCCGCGGGCCTCGGTCTTGTAGCCCGCGTCCTGGTACAGCAGGGCCAGTTGGTACCGCAGCCAGGGATTGTCGGGATCTTGCGCCAATGCGTCTTCGAGCATGCGGCGCGACGCGGCGTAATCGCCCGACATGCGGGCAACCTGCCCCAGGCCCTGCAGCGCCTGCGGATCGCCCGGCCTGCGCTCCAGCACGTCGCGATACGCCTTGGTCGCCTGGGCGGTCTTGCCCTCTTCGAGCAGAATGTCGGCCAGCAGCACCTCGGCCGCCACCTCTTTAGGAGCCCGCTTGGCCGCGCGATCGGCGACCTTGCGCGCTTCGGCCAGCTTGCCCGAACGCAGCAGCGCGCGCGCCTGGTCGACCTCAACCCAGTACTGCACGCTGTCGAGCGTGGCCTGCCACGCCGAATTGCCCTTGCGGGCTCGCGTCAGGTAGTCTTTGGCCTGCTGCCAGTTGCCGGTCCGCATGGCCACGATGCCCAGCCCGCCCAAGGCTTCGGAATCGTTGGCACGCTGCTTCAGCACCGCCTCGAACTCTGCCT
This sequence comes from Pusillimonas sp., assembly GCF_044464525.1. Lineage (NCBI taxonomy): Bacteria > Pseudomonadati > Pseudomonadota > Betaproteobacteria > Burkholderiales > Alcaligenaceae > Pusillimonas > Pusillimonas sp. The sequence continues at coordinate 59,615 of NZ_JBIQLE010000008.1, read as the reverse complement.
GCGCGCGCACCGTGTCGCCCGCATTGAGCCATTTCATGGCCGCATCGGTACGCTCGCGCAAGGGATCGCTGCGCGGCGCGCTGGCTTGGCTGATCCGCGCCGCCTGCTGGCGAACCTGTTTCACGCCTTGCTGCAATTGCTCGTTGATTCCCGCATCGTCGGGATGCTTCTTCAAATAACTGGTGAGCAGAGCCTGTTCGGCCGAGCTGGACGCGCTCAGCCAGGTCAGGGCCTCGCGCCAGCTATGCGTCGCCTCAGCCCCCACGTCGGGATGGACGGAGAGCGCCTCGAGGCCGCCCACGCCTTCGATGCGCGTCTGTTCGTTGCGGGCAAGGTGGCGCGCCAGCGCCAGTTTCACCTGCGCGTCGTTGGGCGACTGTTCAGCCAGGCGCCGTAGGCCCGCAATGGCTTCGCCAAGGCCACCCTGCGTATAGCCTAGATTGGTGTAGTATTCGCGCCCGAGATCGCCGACCGGCTGCTGGTTGCCGAGAACCTGCCGGTACTTGGCGACGGCCTCGTCCAGCTCGCCCGCTCTGGCCAGCCGGCGCGCCTCGGCAATCGAAGCCGCGCCGCTGCTGGAGCCCAGGGAGATTTCCTGCTCGAGCTTGGCGATCAGGGGGCTGTCGGGCCGGACCTGTTTCAGGCGCTCGAGGTACACCCGGGCCTGCGGGATGCGCTGGGCGTTCAATTCCACTTTCGCAAGGCCGTACAAGGCATCGGGACTATTGGGGCTGGTCAGTAGCAGCTTGTTCCAGGCCTCGGTCGCGCGCTTGGCATCATTGCGTTCAAGCCAGAAGTTGCCCTGGTCGATCAGCACCTTGCTGGCATCGTCCTGATTCGCCCATCCTGCATGGTGCAGCAAAGCCACCAGCAAGCCACACATTAACCTGTTGTAGCGCCGCATTGGGTCTCCCACGATAAAGATAAGGTACCGTCCGCCCGGAAGCGGTACAAGCCGTCCAGCCAGCCAAGTCCGAACAGGCTGAGCACGTAGTCGTAATAAGAAGGCTGCCCCTGGGCCAGGGTTTCGGGCTGGGTCGAATGGCGCAGCATGGCCCGGACTTTGAGAGTTTGCCGCTCGAGCAGCAAGGCTTGGCCTTTGGCCTTGAAATAGGGAATCAGGGCGGCGGAAAATCCGAACGGCCCCTGGCCGGAAACTTCGCCGCTTTGGGTGTCGACCTTCTCGGGCGGCGTACCCTTCCCGGCGTCGCGCGTGGCCTCGACCATGCCGTCCAGCGCCTCGAGCATTGGTCCGAACGCCGGGTCTTCGACGGAAGTCATGCCCGCCCAGAGATAATTGCGTATGGCATCGTAGCTGCCCACCGGCCCCTTGTCGGGATCGACGATGAAGGACGCAGTCTGGCCTTCCTTGGCCTGGTAGGCCGTCCAGTCGGGCGCAAAGCCTCGCGGCGCCACGGCCCTGACCATGGCTACCGTATTATCCGCGACGGCCTGCCACGGACCTTCGGGCGATTCCTGCGCCAAGCGCCGCAGCATGGGGATAGGCAGGTAGCTGGGATTGAACCGCCACGTGCGGGCCTCTTCATCGACGAAGCCCTCTTTGCCCGGCAGTAGCATCAGGCCCAGCCCCGGCAGCTCGGCGAGTTCGTGGCTTTCGACCAGAGCCAGCAGGCTGTGCGCCTGGCGCGTGTACTCGGGCTCGTTCCACAAGCGGCCGGCTTCCAGCAAGGCATAGACGAACCAGAGGTCGGCATCCGAGGCGGAATTGGCATCGATGATGCGCCAGGCGCCGTCTTCGGCCTTGCCCCATATCCATGCCGGCAGGCCCGACTCGACCGAACCGCCGCCCAGATTGTCTTTCGTCCAGAACCACAGCTTGTCGAAGGTCGCGCGGTCTCCGGCCGCCAGCGCAAAGAACATGCCGTAGGACTGCCCTTCGGAAGAGCTGTGGTTCATTTCGGTGCTGGCATCCAGGACGCGCCCGCTGTCCTGAACGAAGTATGTCTGGAAGTCGTCCCACAAGGGCCATTGCGCCGCCTCGCACGCGGGGGCGGATGCCGCGCCGGTCGAATACGACAGGGACAAGGCCATGGCGCAGAGACACAGGAATCTTTTCGTGCGGCGGTGCAATGTCATGTCAAGCCTTGCGCGGTTTGCGCCTGATGCGCCGGAGCAGCGCCCAGATCAGGATCACCGCCAGCACCGGCAACAGCCAGCGCAGCCACCATGGCGTTGCGCCGGGCCAGTGCTGCGCGAGTTTCCATTCGATGCCGCGCCAGAATCCCAACTGGCCGATCGAATACGTATACGTGGCCGCCAGGGGCCGTATCTGGCCTTCGCGCACCACGGCCAGGCTGCCTTGCAGCGTATCTTCGCCGAAGCTGTCTGCATTGAGAAGCGCATCCACGGCGAGGACCTGGCCTTGCGGCTGGCTGCTGGAAATAAGCACCACGCTGCGCCCGGCCGACACCGGCGACTCGAAGCCCACGAACATGGCTGTCTCTCCGTCGCTGGAATAGGCCAGGTCGGCCCGCACAGGCTGCTGCGACTCGCGCGGATCGGGAGTGACCCAGCGGTCCGTCTTGAACACGAGGTCGGAGGTGCCGAAGCGCTTGCTCTGCCCCGCCAGCGCGGCCGGCATGTAGCGAGCCCACTCCGCAAGCCACGATTGCTCGCCCGATGCGATGACGACAAGGTCCTTGTCGGCCGCCTCAAGGCCCGCCTCGCCGAAGACCACCGACACCTGCGTCGCCGGGTAGCCCGTCGACTCGCCGAAGCGGCCCATCAAGGCCAGATAGGTCGAGATGTCCTGGGCTGCCGGGGTACGGGACAGCACCACCGCGGTTTCCGAGAGATCGGCCAGGCGCGTGAAGGGAAACCCGCTGTCGCCGAAGGCGGCCAGATTGGGCAGCGGCATGAAGTGCGGATAGCGGCTGAGGTCTATGGTCGAGTCGGGATCGATGCGCCCGCGCACGTTGTCGACGATGGTGTCCCGGCACTGCCCCTCTTTGATGTAGTCGTACATGAAGCGGAACTCCAGCTCGGAGCGCTCCAGCAGGCGGTTCAGCGGGATGTTCATGCGGGCCCGGACCGGCAGCAATTCGTTGTCGCGCAATGCCTTCAGCCAGGACTCATCCTTGATCTGGTCGATAGACAGCAAGGGGAAGGACTTGAGGAACTGCCGGTTGGCGCTGATCAGCAGCGAAGAATTCGCCTGGCCGGGCTGGGGCGTGTAGCGGTAGCGCAGGTCGACCGGCACGGGCTTTTCGCGCCAGCCAAACAGGTCGGGCGGCAGGCGCAGGTCGAGGCGAACCGGGGCGCCGTTGTAGCCAATGGAGTCCAGTGCCTCTTGCGGCGCGATTTCGCCGAACTTGACGGGACGGTCGGTGCGCAGCCACCGGGGCGCATCATAGGGCCGGCGCGGCTTGAGCTGTTCCAGGCGGTCGACCACCGCCGACTGGCCCATCAGGGCGACGCCGCTGGTAACCAGCGCCTGCGCGGCGCGCTTGAGCTCTTCAGCATCGCGGCCCATGATCCACAAGAGCTTGCCCTTCGGATCGTTGGGGTTGGCGGTGATGGAAAGCGTGGGGCCCGACAGCCCCGTCTGGCCGGCGCCGGCGCCCTGGGACAGCACCACGGCATTGCCTTCCAGCGGATAATCGCCGTCCCAATGAACCGGAAACTCGGCGCCGCGGTATCCCGCCATGGCGCCAAACCACGAGGCGACCATTCCCGCCGACTCGAGGCTTGCCGCGCCGCGGTCATTGGCGAACACCATGGGCAGGGTCAGGCGCCGCGCATCGCGACGATCGAAAAACGGCAGGGGCAGAACGGACAGGTCGTCGGCCAGCGGCAGGTGCCGGACATCGAGCGTCAGTTCGCTTTGGTTGCTGACGTTGGCCCACAGGCTGGTGTGCAGCGGGTCCTCGCACTCGAGCGTGTAATGGCCGATCAGCTGCAGCCGCAGGCGATTGAATTCGGTGACCAGGTGCACGGGCAGGTCGAGCGAGCGCTGCAGGCTCTTGCCCGCTTCTTCGCGGGGCACGGGCAAGCTGGCGGCAACGACGTCGTTGACCATCACGTTGATGTGCGACAGGTCGCTGAGCAAAGCGGGCGAATAGCTGTATGTCAGATCGAGCTTCGCGCCGACCACCACTTCGTCGGCGCGCACGTTGAACGGCACGCTGTCGCTGCCGTCTATGCCGCGCAGGTTGAACGGATAGCGCGCGCCCAGCTCTTCGAGCGTGTAGCGGTGCCGGGGCCTGAAAACAGCGCTGGTCGACTCGGCGGCGGCGTCTCCGCGCTGCGTAAAGCCCGTTGCCTGGGCAAGCGCGCCGATTTCAGACACCAGGGCCGGCGGCGCCTCGGCGCCCGGACTCTGCGCCAACGCGGTGCCCAGTACGGCCCATGACATGAACAGGGTTCCCAACAACGGCAGTACCGAGCGAAAACACAGGAAGGGATATTTCATCAGCTAAGCTCTTTTCGTTTACCGCGAATCGGGACGTCCGACCCGCAGACGCCTCTGGGCTCGCGCACGCAGTGACAGATACAGAACGATTGCGATCAAGACCGCAGCCAACAGGTAAAGCACAAACAATATCAAGGGATGCGAGGACAAGAACCAGGAAACGGTCTGATAAGGCCCCATATTGCCCACGTGATAGCTCTTGGCATCCGACAGCGATTCGATGCGGCCGTCGCGCACCACGGCCAGGCCGCCTTGCAGCCGGCTTTTCTGTTCTTCATCGAAGATCAGCAGATCGACCGCGCTGAGCAGGCTGCGGCCGTCGGCCCCGGCAAACACCACGACGCTGCGGCCCCGGCTGACGGGCGACTCGAAACCCGCCAGATAGGCCCCGCCGGCGGGCGCCGCCACAGAGCCGGCGGACGCGCCCCGATGCGTCATTCGGCCGACCCAGTCGGCGAACGTGGACACCCATGCCGCAAAGCTGTCGCTGTCGGCCGAGAAAGAACGCGCCCGCTGCGCCACAGGCAGGCGTCCGGCCCATTGGGACAGCAGGTCGGAGCGTCCGCCCGCCTCAAGCAAGAGCACGTCCTTGTCGTGGAGCTCTTCCGCATCCCGGACGACGCTGAGGTCTGTGGCCGGATAGCCGGTAACCTGCCCCATCTTGCCCAGCAGCGACAAGAAGGCCGAGAGTTCGTGCTCGCCCGGCGAAGCCGGCAGGACCACCACGGTATCCGACAAATCGGCCATGCGCGTGAACGGGAAGCCCGAGGTGCCGAAGGCCGCCAGGTCGGGCATGGCCTTGTGATGGGGCAGGCCCGACAGGTCGATGGTGGAGCGCGGATCGATGGCGCTGCGCCGGACATCGATGTAGGCGCCCCGGCATTCGGCCTGCACGGGAGGGGGATACAGGAACTGGAACTGCAAGCCGGCCTGCGATTCGAGCATCGACAAGGGCAGCGGTATGGTCCTGTTCACGGCCGAGTCGTCGGTCTCGAACGCCCGGCGCACGTCTTCGTCGTTGGACGCCAGGTCGATGCGCCGGACGCGTTGCTGGTTGACCATCACGTCGAGCGTGCCCTGGCCGGCCTCGCTCGCGGAGTGCCGGTACCAGAGCTTCAGGGGCACGGTCTTGGTGCGCCAGTCGGATAGGTCGGGCGGCAGGCGCAGGCCCAAGGTGATGGGCGACGGCTCGTATCCCGACACCGTGAATTCGCGCACGGGCAGCAGCTCTCCCAGCGCAACCGGCCGGTCGGTGGGCAGCCAGTTGGGTGCGTCGTAGGGCTTGCGCGGCGTTACCACGGCTTCCTGCACCGTGGCGGTCGGACCCGACAAGGCTTCCGCGCCCAGGGTCAGCGTTACCGCGGCGCTGCGGATCTCGTCGTCGCTGCGGCCGGTGATGATAAGCAGTTTGCTCGACGAATCGTTGGGATTCGAGCGCATGGCGATGGTCGGACCGGCGGGCACGGGAAGATCCAGGCCGGGAAGGGATTCGTTCGCTCCCAGGATCACGACCGCGTTGCCCCGCTGGGGCAAGGCATCGGTGCCCGCATTGAAGCGCGCGCCGCGATAGCCGGCAAGGGCTCCCAGCCAGGAGGCCATTACACCGGCCGCCTCGAGCCGGGTGTCGGAGAGACGCCCCAGCACGAAGGAAAGCTCGAGCCCGCGCACGTCGCGTGGATCGAAGAAAGGCACGGGCAGCATGCCCAGCTCGTTGGGCTGGGCGAGCTTTTCTACGTCGAACAGCAACCGGCTGGACTTGTCTATGCGAACCCACAAGTCGGGATGCAGCGGATTCTCGCAACCCATTGTGTAGTGGCCGATCGACTGCAGCTCGAGGTTGTTGTACGGTCGCAGACGCGAAGTGGGCAGCGTGACCTTCGCATGGCCGGACGACTCGCCCTGCTGCGCCGACATGGGCAGCGAGGCAACGACTTCGCCATTGAGCAGCACGTTGAGATGCGACAGTTCGTCGAGCAGGTTCGGCGAGTGGCTATAGGCCAGGTCGAGTTCCAGGTCCTGGATGCGCTCGTCCTCTCGAAGGCCAAACACGATGCCTGCGCGTCCGTCCACGCCGCGCAGGCGCCACTGGGCGTAGCGGTTGTACTGTTCGAGGCTGACGGCGTAGGCGTCCGACGAAGCGTCGGCCGCCGAATGAACGGGAACAGGCTGGGCCCACGCCATGCAGGCAAAAACCCCCAGCAGGCCGGCTGCGCAAGCTCGAAGCGACCGAAGAAAACATCCACGACGCATCATATCCGCGAAGCCCCTCGCCTGAAAAACCGTGCGCGCCGACCGAAAGCCTTGCCTGTTTCGCGGAACAGGACGAAAAAGCCCCGCACGCCTATCCGGCCGATCTGCTTGATGGCCGTCAATGGCGCGTCGGGCACCGATGCGTTCCATGCCGCCGCCCAGATGTCGGCACGCCCGAAAGTCATTTGCGCCAGCTCGACCTGCTGATCGATGGTCAGTTCGCGAAACCGCAAGCCGATTTTTTTATCCTGGACGAAGCGTATCTCGGCGGGGAAGACGCGTTCTTCCTCGCCCCGGAACAGGGACACCTGCACCTGGTCGCCCAGCTGGACCCCGAGGGGCGTTTTCATCACCAGCCCCAGGCCCTCGGCCGAGAAGTCGCTGGTTTCGCACACGACGCGGTGTCCCGAGGATAATCCCAGCGTTGCCGGCAGCACGCCTTCGACCCGTGGCGAAGCACGCACCTGGCGCTGCTCGCCGGCCACCGCCACGCTGGCGCTGCAGATGACGATGTTATGCAGGGTCCAGGCCATGTTGAAGGCCGCCGTGTACATCAAGCCGCTGTTGCCGCCGCTATTGAGCAACATCCAGATGCCCACCACCATGCCCGCCAGGTTCAGGCCCAGCAGCACGATGTAGGGGCGCGCCAGCGTCCAGTCGAAGTAGGACTCGGTGGTGGTGCCGCCCTTGGCCGTGACGTTGAAGGTGGCGCTGTCGGGCTTGAACAGCGTGGCCAGCGTCGGCCGCATGATATACCAGGCCAGGACCGATTCGTACACTTCGTTCCAGAACGAGTGGCGGAACCTGCCCTGCACGCGGTGGTTGGTCAGTTGGGCATGCAGGATGTGCGGCAGGGCGTAGGCCAGGATCATCAGCGCCGACGCCTGGAACACGTGGGCTCCGAAAAACAAGTAGGCCAGGGGCGCCGTCAGGAAAACGAGCCGAGGCAGCCCATAGAAGAAGTGCAGCGACGCGCTGATGTAGCAGATCCGCTGCCCGAAGTTCAGGCCCTTGGCCAGCAAGGGGTTGTGGCTGCGCATGATCTGCGCCATGCCACGCGCCCAGCGGATGCGCTGGCCGATGTGGCGTGACAGGCTCTCGGTCGCCAGGCCGGCCGCCTGGGGCAACGCCAGATAGGCGGTGTTGAGGCCCACGCGGTTCATCTTGAGCGCGGTCAGTGCGTCTTCGGTGACGCTTTCAGTGGCTACGCCGCCAATTTGCAGCAGGTGCTCGCGCCGCAGCACGGCGCACGATCCGCAAAAGAAAGTGGCGTTCCAGAGGTCGTTGCCATCTTGCGTAAGGCCGTAGAAAAGCTGGCCTTCATTGGGCACGCTGTGGAACACGTCCAGATTCTGCTCCATGGGGTCGGGCGAGAAGAAAACGTGCGGCGTCTGCAGCATGGCCAGCTTGGGGTCCTTCATGAACCAGCCCATGCAGATCTGCAGGAAAGAGCGGGTCGGAATGTGGTCGCAATCAAAAATGGCGATGAACTCGCCGTCAGTGTGCTCGAGCGCCGCATTGATGTTGCCGGCCTTGGCGTGCTTGTTGTCGGGCCGGGTCAGGTAGCCCACGCCGGCTTCCTGGCAGAACGCCCGGAACTCATCGCGGCGGCCATCGTCCAGCACATAGATGTTCAGGCGATCGGCGGGCCAGTCCTGGGCCTTGGCCGTCAACACAGTATGGCGCACGACGCTCAGCGGCTCGTTATACGTGGGGATGTAGACATCGACGCTGGGCCAGGACGAGACGTCGTCGGGCATCAATATGGGTTTGCGGCGCAAAGGCCACGCCGATTGGAAGTAGCTGAGGAACAGCGTCAGCAGCGCATAGAGCTCGGCCATCAGCAGGCCGTAGCCGAACAGCGCGTCGAGCCAGTGCTCGAAGCCCAGGGTTTCCGTCAGCCGCCAGTACATGTAGCGCAAGGTGGCGACCGAGGAGATCGTCATGAGCACCAGCACGGTAAGCCTCGCGCGCGACACACGGGTCAGGAAGTAGGCCGTCGCGAACGAAACAATACCGAACAGAACCTGGTGTTCCAGGCTGAGGGGCGTGATGATCACGCTGATGAAAAACACGAAGGAAACGATCAGTGCGAACACGCGGAAGGGGCGGCTGGCCCAGACAGGCAGGTCGATCAGCCAGCTGCCGATGCGGGCGACCAGGTTTCCTGGCGAGAATGTCATTGGCCGGCTCCAATGGTGGAAAGGCGTTCGCTGATCCATCTGGCGCACGACCGGACGTCCTGGGCGCCCTCGCTGTGGGGGGCGTACTGAAGCACGCTTTGCCCGAAGGCCAGCGCCTCGCTGATGGCCTGGTCCTGGTGGATGCGGCCGACGACACGTTCGCCGAACGAGGCGCGCAGCATGGATGCGACGTCCCGGCTGAGCATGCGGCTCTGGTCGATCTGGTTCACGACGAAACCATAATCCTGAAAGCCCGGCCGGCCTATGCAGTAGGACTCGAACAAAGATCTCATCTGCGGCAGGGTCACGTACGAACCCGCGTCGGGCAATACGACGGCCAGGGCGAGCGACGCGGCGGTCAGCGCCTGCGTCATGTAGGCTGACGGGCCGGGCGGAGTATCCAGCACGACCACAGCCTCGTCAGGCAGATCAAGGCTCTCCAGGCGGTTCGCCAGCCAGGACCGATCCTGCGCCAAGCGGCTTTCGAATGCCCGCCGCCGCGCTTCGTCGCATTCCCCGTACGCCAGCAGGGCAACGCCCGATGGTGTGGCCTCGATCAGGCGCTCGAAGCTCGAGCTGTCGGCATGCGCCAGGCCCGGCCCGGCGCCCGCCTCGAAGGAAAAATGGAACCGGAGCCCGTTCTGCGGATCCAGATCGATGGCCAGGACCGGATGGCCCAACTCGTGCAATGCGACCGACAGGTTCGCCGCCACCGTGCTTTTGCCCACTCCGCCTTTGGCCGACACCACCGACAATACATTCATGGTCGGCTTAGGCGGTTGAACAGCGAACGGATCGAGCCGGACGACTGCTCGGGCTGGGCAACGGGCGCGGCCGCCGGCGCTTCGACCGGCTCTTGGGCGGAACCTTCCAACCGCTTGAATAGAGTATGCAGGTTGCCGCCGCCTTCCGCGGGAGCGGGAACCGGCGCCGCCGGACGGGACTCGGGCGCGGCGGTTGGCGCACGCTCGACGTCGGCTGGACTATGGCGGCGTGCGACGCCGGCCAGCGCGGCCATGGCGTTGCTGCGCGCAGGTGCCGAAACGAAAGGCTCGGGCGCCGTCCCGTCTTGCTCGGAACCGAAGCGAATACGCTGGAACACCGGCCAGCGATCGTGGGTCGCGCGGTTTTGGTCGGCTTCGTATACCTCGTAATATTGATCGGCCTTTTTCTCACCAAACATGGCAAAGAGTTTGGTCACGTCCTCCGATTCTTTCATCCTGCTTCACCTTGAAAAATTGGCTTTCTGCAATCAACTTGCGGTAGATAGGCGCTCATCCCGCCAGACGATACAAAAAAACACCATCTTCGGCGCTTTGGTACTGCCGAACCTGTAACTGCGCGCCGGCCCCAACGGATACGAACCACTGCTGGTACACGCCCTCTAGAAAATCGGCCAAGCCCAGTTGGACCGGCGAATCGGCGGGTGCGTATTCGTGGCTGATGTCCAGACTGTCCCGGCGCTCGGTAAAACTGACGACTCCCCAGCCCAGGCGCGCCCAATGCCTGTTGGCCTCGATTTCCATCTGCCCGACCGAATCGCACTGCGGCAGCGTCATCTCGCGCGCCGCCCTCATGCCGGCCTTGACCATCAAGTGGCGTGACTCGTCGCGCCCCAGCGCCGAAGACGCTTCGTGAACGAACGACTGAAGCAGGGGCCCCCATTGGGCATCGCGCCGTTGGCTTTCAAGATAGGAAATCAGCTTGCTTTGCACGTTAAATATCCAGATCAAAAGGTGGGTGGACACAGGGGCGTCCAGCTAGGGAAGCCATTATCTTATCCACCAGGGGAGTGAAATGCAGTCGACGCGCGCATGTTACTCGCGAACCGTGGTATGGCCGAGACACCCGCGCGAATGAACGCCTTGGGGAATCGCGGCAATAGCTCGGAAAATGTATCGACTTCGAGAAAACCCGGTACCCGGAACGCCTGATGGGCGAACGCGACCGGCATGCTCGAACGATGAAAACCACAAGCCATGACAACAAGGACAAGTAGTTCGGCAAGGCGGAGCTACGAGCTTCTGGCCCGTATTCTTGAAGCATGACCTTGCGTCTGGACGAGAGCAGGCCAGCTGCAAATATTTCGGCCCTTAGAGCCAAATGTATCTGCGCTGCAACCAAATCGCTTCCATCTGCACGCAATTCTAACCAAATATTAAGAGACATCCAACCGCATGCCGTTGCTTATTTGCACTGTTTGACGATTGCACGGCCGGCGGCACGGCTCAGGTAAGATACAGGGCAACGACACACTCTTGCGCCTCACGGGCTCCATGGCAACGCGTATTTCGCAATTGCAGCGCTTCTTCTACAGCCACTATTTCTTTGGCGGACTGCGCCAGGCCATCGGTGTAATGCTGCCGGCCTTGCTGGTCGGCGGCTTGTGGCAAACATACGACATCGGCATGATCGCGGCCATCGGCGCGGCCTGCGTCGCCGTCATCGACCAGCCTGGCAGCCCCCGGCGCTACAGCGTCAACACCATGCTCGGCGCCGTACTATTAGGCACCCTTACGGTGGCCATCACAGGGCTCGTCTCCAGCCACGCCTTGGCCATGTGGCTAACCATACCCCTGCTGGGCTTCGCGTTTTCGATGTTGTCGGTCTACGGGCAGCAAGGCGGCCTGATGGCCTTTGCCTGCCTGCTGATCATGACATTGACCATGCGTTCCCCGGTGCACGGCCAACAGTTGCTGCTGCATGTGGTGTACTCGCTTGCCGGCGGCCTATTCTATTTCGCGTACAGCTCGCTGGTGCGCCGTGTATTCTGGCTGCGCGAAGAGCAGCAGGCGCTGTCCGTGGCGCTATTCGCCACGGCCGACTACATCTTGGCCCGTTCCCGTTTTTATGATTCGCACACCGACCTGGATACCAGCTATCGGCAACTGATCCAGGCGCAGTCGAGCATGATCGACAAGCAGCAGGCCGCACGCAACACTGTGTTGCGCGAACTGCCCAAGGGTAAAAAACGCGGCGATCGGCAACGCATGAAGGCGCTGAATTTATTCATTGACATGGTTTCGTTGCTGGACACCCTGATAGCGACCCATACCGATTACGCCACCTTGCATCGCAAGATACCCGACAGCGACGTACTGGTTTTTGCCCGCGACACCCTGGTAAAGCTGTCTGACAATATGGGGCAGATCGCCTTATGCACCGCGCGCAACCAGGTCGTGGCAGGCCGACACAGCGCCAAGGCCGAGCTTCGCGCCATCGAATACGAGCTGCAGCAATACCGGCAAAGCGGGTTTGCCGAAAGCAACCCAGAGGTCTACGCTTTGCTGGTACAAGTGTTAAGGCGCTTGCGCAACGGTTCACGCATCGTCGACCGCATGGCCGCCCACACCCAGTCGGACGCCGGCGCCGAGCTTGTCGACCAGCGCCTGGACAACGCCCTGGGGCGGTTCGTCTCGCGCACCGAATTGCGTTTCGGCATGATCACCTCGAACCTGCGCATGGATTCGCCCCACTTCAGGTATGCCCTGCGTGTCGCAATCGCGATCCTGATTACGCTGTTCACGGTCACCTTGCTTAATTACGGCCTGGCCCGGCAAGACATGGTGCCGTCCATCGAGCTGCATGGCTACTGGGTGATCCTGACCGTCATCGTGATCATGAAACCGGGCTTCGCCCTGACACGGCAGCGCAACGGCCTTCGGCTGGCCGGCACGGCCGTCGGCTGCCTGGCCGCGCTTGGCCTGTTCACGCTGACCAACCGGCCAGACCTGCTGCTGGCCGCATTGATCGTAAGTTGCGTGCTTGGCTACAGTCTGATCCAGGTCAGCTTCATGGGCACAGCCATATTCAAGACCATCATGGTGCTGCTGGCCTTTCATTTGCTGGAGCCCTCCACCAACGCCTTGATCGGTGAGCGCCTGGTCGACACGGTTATCGGCTGCGCCATCGCTTTGTTGTGCAGCCACATATTGCCCTGGTGGGAGCACAGCTTCATGGGGTCGCTGGCCAAGGCGCTGCGCACCGCAAACCATCGCTATTTCCAGGCTGGATTGCACTACGCCGGGCTGGTTCGCGCTTTGCGCGCGAAAACCGGTGAAGGCACAAGCAGCGACGCCGAACTGCTCGAGGCGGACATGGCCTGGAGGCTGGCTAGAAAAAGCGTATACATCGCCTTCAGCAATTACGCCGCAGCGTTTTATCGCATGGCGGCAGAGCCCGCCCGACGCCAGAAAAACGTGCCGGAACTTAACAACCTGTTGAGCCAGAACCACATACTGACGTCGCAAGTAAGCGCCGCTGTTCCGTTGCTTGCCGCCTTGCCTTCGTTGCCCTCAGGCATACGCCAGGCGCTGGAGGCCGTCGATGCCCTGCTGCAGGGCCAGAACGCCGAACTGCCCTCCTCGCTCGAAACAGACGGAGAGCTGGCTACGCTGGCCTACCCCTTGAGGCAAATGATGAATGCGGCACAGCTTATTCATCACGAAATGCGCGCGCTGGAGCCGGCACGCCCCGACGATCAGAGCGGGGACATTACGTCAGGCCGCCTCGGCTTGCGCGCGAGCGCGTGAACCGCTGGGCCAAAAATACCAGACGGCAGACACCACTTGCAAGGTCAATAGGCACACCCAGGCGACAAGATGGGCCTGAGCCGGATAAACGCCCGGTGCAAGCGGCTCCCAGCGCTCGACGATCCAGCCTATCGCAACCTGGACCGCAAAGGTCATGAAGAACACCTGCATATTGAAGGTGGTATTGACACGCCCCCATACAGAAGCCGGGTAGCGAGAGACGAAGATGGCAAAGACCAATACGCAGCAGGCGCCGAAGATTCCGAAGCATGACCACATCAAGGCTCGCGGCAGCGGCGCATCCAGCACGATAAGCACCTGAAACACGACGAAAAACGCGATGCACAAGCCGCAATACACTGTCAGGCTCATGCCCATGCGTTCGACCCGGCGGGCCAGCGCTCCGGACAATAGGCTTCCGGCCACCGCCGCCAGCCCCACCATCGAGACCAAACCATCTGTCTGCGCCTGGCCCGCCTGGTTTACATCCAGCAGATAGGGCTTCATCCACAAAGATTGCACCGCGTAGAACATGCCGGCGCTTATTGACGGAAACAAAGTCAGTTTCCAGAACGGTGCGCTGCAAAGCAGCTCCCAGGTACCTTGGAACTGAGCCCATACTGTCGGCCGTTTGCCTGGGCGAGCCTTCACCGGAGCGTCCACCGCCCCGAACCAGATCAGCCCGGCGGCCACCACGGTAAGGACCGCCATGGCCATGCTGATGGCACGCCAGGTGGCGACATCCAGCAGCAAGGCCAGCGGCGTACCCACCAAGGCGCCGCCCAGCCCGCCGATGGCGATGAAAGCTCCATTTAGCACAGGCACTCGATGAGCGGGAAAATGCTGTGCCAAGGCCTGCAGGCCCGCCCCCATGCACACGGCTACGCCCGCCCCGATCAGTAAGCGCCCCAGCATTAGCGCCGGCAGGCTTTCGGCCTGGGCAAACACCGCCGAGCCCAGCGCGGCGGCAAGCATCAACACGGCGTTGACACGTCGCGGCCCCCATGTGTCGAGCGCCGCCCCCGCGGGAATCTGAGCCAGGGCAAAGCCCAGGAAATACAAGCTTGTCAGCATGCCAAGGTCGGCCGCCGTCAAGTCCATTTCGTGGATTAAAAAGGGTGCGAAGCCGATGTTCAGCCCTCGAAACACGTACGAGGCAAGATAACCGACTGCAAAAAAACAAAATACGCGAATCGCTGCGTTCATGCATGCCACTTCAAGAAAAGCGGGCCATTGGCCCGCCTTGTTCAATTACTCAATTACGCAGCCAGATCACGCCTGAACACAAGGCGGTTGCCGGTTGATTCTTTTGCATCGTGGGCATAGCCCCCCGAGGTGAAACCCTTCAAGGCAGCCGGGTCGGTAACCTTGTTTTCTATTGCAAAGCGCGCCATAAGGCCGCGTGCACGTTTTGCATGAAAACTGATGATCTTCCAGCTACCGTTCTTGTAGTCCTGGAACACGCATTGAACCACCTGGGCGTTGAGTGTTTTTAGGTCTACCGCCTTGAAATACTCTTCGGAAGCCAAGTTGAGCACCCAGGGCTTTTTGGTGCTTTCGAGCCGCTCGTTCAGATATTGTGCGATTTGCGAGCCCCAGTAATCGTATAGCGTTTTGCCTTGCGAGGTAGCCAGGCGCGTACCCATCTCGAGGCGATACGGCTGCATCAGGTCGAGCGGCCGCAAAACGCCGTACAAGCCACTGAGAATGGCCACGTGCTCTTGTGCCCACTTTAGCTGGGAATCAGAAAGCGACGGCGCATCCAGGCCCTCATAGACGTCGCCATTGAATGCCAGCACAGCCTGGCGCGAGTTGGTCTGGGTGAACTTTGGTTTCCAGGCCGCATAACGTTCAACATTGAGCTTGGCCAATGTCTCGCTAAGCTTCATCAGCGAAGCGATTTCGCTGGCCGATTTTTCTTTAAGCACGTCGATCAGGCCCTTCGCCTGTTTGACGAACAAAGGCTGAGTATGCAGCGTCGTTCTGACCGGAGAGTCGTAATCGAGCTTTTTCGCGGGGGACAATAGCAACAACATGGTTATTAAATACCTTGATCGAAAAATCCGCGGCGCGCCGCCGCACTAAGAGGACGCCTCGGCTAGCGGGCCGTCCATCCACCGTCGATGGGCATGGATGCGCCCGTAATCTGATCAGCGGCCTCGGACGCCAGGAAAACGGCCATGCCGCCAATTTGCTTGGGCGTCACGAACTGCAACGAAGGTTGCTTTTCTCCTAATAGCTGACGTGCCGCCTCTTCAAGATCGACTTGCTGCGCCTTTGCGATGGCCTCGATTTGCTGTTCGACCAGGGGCGTGCGCACCCAGCCGGGACAAATGGCATTGGCTGTAATGCCGTTGCCTGCGTTCTCGAGCGCGGTCACTTTGGTAAGACCCACTACTCCGTGCTTGGCGGCCACGTAGGCTGATTTCGCTGGCGAGGCCACCAAGCCGTGAGCCGAGGCAATATTGATGATGCGGCCCCAGCCCTGTTTCTTCATGTGAGGAAGCGCCGCAGCGGTACCGTGAAACACCGCCGACAAGTTCAAGGCGATGATGGCGTCCCAACGCACGATGGGGAAGTCTTCGATCAGGTCGGTATGTTGCACGCCGGCGTTGTTGACAAGGATATCAATGCCTCCCAGCACACGGGCCGCATCGTCTATAAAGCTGCGCGTGGCGTCGGCTTGGCTAAGGTCGGCGTTGATGTAATGCGCTTTCACCGCAAACTCGAGCTCTATATTGACCCGCTCTATTTCGATGGCGCCCGGATCGCCAAAACCGTTGATCACCACGTCAGCCCCGTTCGAGGCCAGCTCGCGTGCAATACCCAGCCCTATTCCGCTGGTAGACCCTGTAATCACTGCGCGTTTACCGTCGAGCATGTTGTATCCCTAATGTGCGTCGTTCGTATGCGCGCCAGACCCGGCGGGCCGGCGCTATGCTGTAGTTTAAACGCATGGCGCCCACGCATGGCGCCGCGCTTTTCAAACACATGAAGGCGCGGCGCAGGGGTGAATCAACCGAAGATCGCCTCGGGCAACACGGCGGAAACCACATAGTTGGGAACATCGACCGCATTGCTGATGCGCAGGTCGGCGGCAACGCTGCAGATAACGTAAGCCTGTTGCTGGCTGAAGCCGCGCTCTTGCAGCAGGTGCATCATGTTCAGCACCGCGTTGCGGGCGGCAAGATTAAGGTTCTCGCCCTCGCAATCGCCATCGGGGTGCAGGGGCATGCCCATGACCCCGAGCATCTGCCTTGAAAGCTTTGAAAGCGGATCGGGAGCAGGCTCGGTATAAGTGAACACAGGGCCTTCGAACTTGCGCTGCAAAGCCAGCCCCGCGTGACGCTTGAAGCGAACGGCCACGGTGGCGCCCATCTCGATTGCATTGACGCACACTTCGCCATCACCCTGTGCGAAGTGCCCGTCTCCGGTGGAGAACAATCCGCCGTCGACATATACCGGCAAGAATAGCTTCGCCCCTTTGGTTAGCTGCTTGACGTCGAAGTTGCCGCCGTTTTCTCGGGGCGGCAAGGTTCTAAGCCCATGCACGCCGCATGCGCCGCCCGCCGGAATGGCGCCCGCCGGATCGGGCATCATGACCATGCCGCCGAGCTCGGCTATTTTTTGTTCCCGCCTCGTCCATTCTTCGACCTTTTGAAGCGAAGGCGCCACAGCCGAGATGCCCATGAACGGAGCGCCCGGAATACGCACCCCCGGCACCTGCTCTGAAGTGGCCCATCCGTCGCTAAGCGTCCAGTGCGCAAGAAAAGGGTCGGTCATCATGTCGCGCAAGAAGCCCAGGCCGGGCAAGATGCAGGTAAAGCCGGTAGGCTGCGGCAAGACGTCAAGGAACTCAATTTCAAGAACGTCGCCCGCTTTTACGCCCTTGACATAAACCGGCCCGGTCAGCGGGTGAAGCGACCCAGTGTCGATCTTGGCAAAATCGGCCACCGTTGAATCGGGCGTGATCTGGCCATCGACCGCATCACGTGTTTCAAGCACGACCTCTTCGCCCTCGTTGACCTCAAGCAATGGCTCGATGTCGGGATGATAGCGGTTGTGCCCGCAATGCGGTTCCTCGAACAGCTTCTTGCTTCGATCGATACGTATCGCGTGCATGCAAGTGTCTCCTTGGGTAGTTTTATTCTAGTCAGGCCATGCCAACGTTTGGACGGGGCCTTTGCCCCTGTCGGCCTGATACTACCTTCTTGCCTCCAGCGGGGCAATGCGCCCTGGGCGCGGGGCCCGTGGTTTCTTATTGCCCCAAAGCCCCGCGCCCGATCCCAGCCATAAAAAAAACGGCAACCCCGGATTGTGTCCTGGATGCCGTTCTTGTTGGCGCCGCCGTGATGCTGCAACGCCCTTGCTACCTATGCCAATGCTGTGAATTCCTGGCGGAGAGGGTGGGATTCGAACCCACGGTACGGGGTTACCGTACGCCTGATTTCGAGTCAGGTACATTCGACCACTCTGCCACCTCTCCTGGTATTGCGGTCAAGCCAGCTATTCTAGCATAGAAGAAGGACGGCGCGGAACCACCAAGACAAGAACCAAGGCCAGCACCGCCCCCCAGACCATGCCCGAATAAACGTGGTGAGTAGCTGTCTCGAACGCCAAGCGCAGGTATTCGGCGCCGGCGGGTGCGAGCGTGTCTGACTGCAATACGCGAACCACCGAGCTGACGTCGGGCAATGCGCCCGCGACATCCGAAGGCGCATCCCTTAGCTGACTGATCATCGCCGAGTTGAACAACGCACCCGCGATTGCAGCGCCCAGGCTTTGCCCGAGGTAACGCGACCACATATTGGTGCTGGTGGCAACGCCCCGCTGATGCCAGGGCACGATCGACTGAAGGCCGACGAGCAACGGCGTGGCAATTAATCCGAAACCTGCGCCAAGCACCACCTGGTCCGCCACCACCAGCCATAATGAGGGTCGTTCAGGCAATAAAGCAAAGCCCGCAACGCCGGCCAGCATCAACGCTGCGCCGAGCAGGGCCGTGTCGCGAAAGCCGATGCGCAAATATAAGTGGGCCGACCACGACGAGGACGCCACCCAGCCCACGCTCATGCTGGCAAGAACCAGCCCTGCCGCGATCGGGCCAAGGCCCAACACCGTCTGTGCGAAGACGGGCAAATAGGCGCCGGGCGCCATCATCACCAAGCCCATGCCAAGCATGGCCAGATTGGAACCAAGCATTACCCGATTGCGCCAGACCCAACCGGGCATGATGGGCTCGGCCGCCATGCGTTCGCGCACGATGGTGGCAATGATCAGCACGAAAACCAAGCCGAAGGTCCACAGACTGGGCGGTGACAGCCATGCCCAGGCATTGCCTCCTTGCAGCAGTCCGAACACGCCGACGGAGCCTGCCAGCATCATCAGGATGGCGCCGATGTAATCTATGGAATGATGTCTGGCAGGGGCTTTTTCGTGCAAGAAGCGAACGATCAAGAACAGCGCGGCCAGCCCGATGGGAAGATTGATCAGAAACACCCAACGCCAGGTGGCGTACTGGGCGAATGCTCCACCCAATGTCGGGCCCAGGATGGCCGCAACGCCCCACACGCTGGATAACCAGCCTTGTACCTTGCCCCGTTCGCGAACCGAATACAGGTCTCCGGCCAGGGTATTGACCGTGGCCATGATCGACCCGGCGCCCAGGCCCTGAATGCCGCGAAAAACTATCAACGCAAGCATGTCCCAAGCAAGCGCGCACGCGGCGGAGCCCACGAGGAACAAGGCTGTGCCACCGATGAGGACCGGCTTGCGTCCGTATAGATCAGCCAGTTTGCCATAAATGGGAATGGTAACGGTCTGGGCCAGCAAGTAGATTGAAAACAACCAACTGAAGCGCTCGAAGCCACCCAGGTCTCCGACGATCTGCGGGACGGCGGTGGCCACAATCGTGATGTCCATGGCTGCCAGCGCCACGGTCAGCATCAGGGCAGCCAATATCCATCCTCGACCGGCAATGGCCGGCGCTTCTGGCTGCGCAGCGGTGGGGCTGGATGGGGCTATTTGGTTCATGGCGTTATCATGGCAATGCCAAATCTTAACGCGGCGGGGCCGCCAAAGCGTCAGGCAAGCGCAGCAAGAATACGTCGGCAAGCCACGGCCTGGGCCCGCGCCGCGAGACCGACCAAATATATGCGCCTCCGGCTGAAGGAGCGCCCGCCTTGAAACCACCCCTTCAAAGGCATATAGTAACTATTGAAACAGTGTTTGTGACACACGGCGGCAATTGGGGGAACGATGGCCACCCCATCCTTCCCATGTGGTCCGGCTTAAGCCGAACGCCTCATCAACGGAGGTTGTCATGTGGATCGAATCGTTCAATCTCGTGCTCGACGCCAACAACGACGGCGCCATCAGCCCGGCTGAAGCCTGGCATGTCTTTAAGTGGCTTTATCAGTTGCCCGGCAACTTGGTCATCGAACTGCTTGGCAATATTCCACCGGTAGCCCATCTCTTGCATATCAGCGCCTCGGCCGACACCGGCTACGGCAGCCTGGGCGGCGGGTTGGCAACCGTCTTGTCCTTGCTGATCTGGCTGCTTGTACTGATACAGTGCTCCAGCCTGCGCGAGCGATGGAAGGCGAAGCATTCGAGCACAACCGCCCATAAACTTGCAGATCACTTCAGGCGCCCCGCCGGCAAAGCTTAGCCGCTCAGTCGCTCCAGGCCGCCCATATAAGGCCGCAACACCTCGGGCACAATAACGCTGCCATCGGGCTGCTGGTAGTTTTCAAGCACGGCCACCAGGGCGCGCCCCACGGCCAGCCCTGATCCATTCAGGGTATGCAGATACTCGGGCTTGCCCTTTTCAGGACGATAGCGTGCCTGCATGCGGCGCGCCTGGAAGGCCTCGCAATTTGACACCGACGAAATCTCACGCCAGGTATTCTGTGCCGGCAGCCAAACTTCAAGATCATAGGTTTTGGTGGCGCCAAAACCCATGTCGCCGCCGCACAGCAGCACAACGCGGTAAGGCAGGCCCAAGCGCTGCAACACGGTCTCGGCGTGCCGCACCATTTCTTCGTGGGCGCGATAAGAATCCTCGGGGTGCACAATCTGCACCATTTCCACCTTGTCGAATTGATGCTGGCGGATAACGCCGCGCGTGTCCCGCCCGCCGCTGCCGGCCTCTGAACGGAAGCACGGCGTGTGGGCGGTCAGGCGGATGGGCAAATCGGCCATAGGCAAAATGGAATCGCGCACTGAACCGGTCAGGGTGATTTCAGAAGTGGAAATCAGGTAGAGGTCTTCACGCTCGACAAGGTTGCCCTGCTCGTCGCGCTGCTCTTCGTCATCGCCGCCCTTGGTCACCCAAAACATGTCGTCCTTGAACTTGGGCAACTGGCCCGTTCCGAACAGGGTCGAGCTGTTGACAATATAAGGGGTATAGCACTCTTCATAGCCATGTTCGCCTGTTTGCAGATCAAGCATGAACTGCGCCAAAGCGCGGTGCAGGCGCGCGATGGGGCCGCGCAGCATCATGAAGCGGGCGCCCGACAGCTTGCGGGCGGCTTCGAAATCAAGGCCCAGGGGCTCACCCAGGCTGACATGGTCTTTGGGCTCGAAGCCTAAAGAAGGCGGGTTGCCGTCGCTGCCGGCTTCGCCGGGAAGCCAGCGCCTTACCTCGACGTTGTCAGCTTCGGATGCTCCGGCCGGCACGCTTTCGTGAGGCAGGTTCGGCACCGTGGCGAGCCAGCCATTCAGCTCTTCCTGAACCTGCGATAAATCGTTTTCAAGCTCTTTGAGGCGCGCAGGTATGGCTTGCGATTCGGCCATTTCGGCCGTGGCGTCTTCGCCTTGGGATTTGAGCTGGCCAATCAACTTGGAAACCGCGTTGCGCCTTGCCTGCAAGGTTTCGGTTTCAACCTGGACGGCTTTGCGACGCGCCTCTAGCGCGTTGAATCGCTCGACGTCGAAGGAAATGCCGCGGCGCTGAAGCGCGCTCACCACAGAAGGAAGGTCTTTACGTAGCTGATTGGGATCTAGCATGTCGGCAGGAAAATAAATGGATGAAAAACGCGTTGTGGACCATTCGGCATTACTGGCCCGCACGCATTCGCAATGCATGCCGGCCAAGCCGATCGAAAGGCAAAGCAACTTGCCAGTGGGCAAGCAAACAGATTGGATTTTACCCGTACGGCAAGGTAGCCCTTATGACGGGGCTTGGCCGTCTGCTCAAACCCCGCCCTTCCCGCCCGCTTCGTCGTCCAGGGTCTTCAAGAAAGCCAGCTTGTCGGCGATTTTTGATTCCAGGCCGCGCGCAACAGGCTGGTACCAACCGGGCTCGGGCATGCCTTCGGGCAGATAGCTTTCGCCGGCGGCATAGCCGTGCGGCTCATCGTGCGCGTAGCGGTAGGCCCGCCCATGGCCCAATTCTTTCATGAGCTTGGTGGGTGCATTACGCAAATGCACCGGCACCTCACGGCTTTTGTCTTTTTTGATGAAGCCCCTAGCCTGGTTGTAGGCCATGTAGCCGGCATTGCTCTTGGCGGCGACGGCCAGGTAGATGACAGCCTGGGCCAAGGCCAGCTCGCCCTCGGGTGAGCCGAGGCGCTCGTAGGTTTGCGCGGCATCGTTGGCTATCTGCAATGCCCTGGGGTCGGCCAGCCCGATGTCTTCCCAAGCCATGCGAATGATGCGTCGAGACAAATAGCGCGGATCGGCCCCGCCGTCCAGCATGCGGCACAACCAATACAGCGAGGCGTCGGGGTCGGAACCCCTTACCGACTTATGCAGGGCCGAAATCTGATCGTAGAAATTATCGCCGCCCTTGTCGAAACGCCGCGCATTAAGCGTAAGGGCGTTTTCAATGAATGCGGCGTCGATGTGGCTGACGCCGCTGGCGTGGGCAGCCGTGCCGGATTGCTCGAGCAGGTTGAGAAAGCGCCGGGCGTCACCATCGGCATAACCGATCAGCGTATCGACGGCGACCTCGTCGAACGTGAGGTCTTCAAAAGCGTGTTTGGCGGCTTTGTCAAAGAGCTGCCGAAGCTCGTCTTCGCTTAGCGATTGCAGCACATAGACCTGGGCACGCGACAGCAGAGCCGAATTCACCTCGAAAGAAGGGTTTTCGGTGGTGGCCCCGATGAATGTCACCAGCCCTGATTCGGCATAGGGCAGCAATGCATCTTGCTGGGATTTATTGAAGCGGTGGATTTCATCCACGAAAAGTATCGTGTGTTTGCCCAAGGACAGGTTGTGCTGGGCCTGCTCCATGGCGGCCCGGATATCCTTTACACCCGAGAACACCGCCGACAAGGCAATGAACTCGCAATCGAAAGCCTGAGCGGTAAGGCGCGCCAACGTGGTCTTTCCCACGCCCGGAGGGCCCCACAAGATCATGGAATGCGGCTTGCCCGACTGAAATGCAAGCCTTAAAGGCTTGCCCTGCCCCAGTAGCTGCGGCTGCCCAATTACGTCGTCCAGGGTCCGGGGCCGCAGCGCCTCTGCAAGCGGCGCAATGGGCTCTTGTGAAAAAAGATCGGCCATGCCCTTTACTGCATCCTTACGACGTCAACGTCGTCGGGCGGCGTGAATTCGAACTGCGACGCGGGCAATTGAGGGTTGCTTTGAATATTGAACAAGTCGATACGTGTCGTCTGGCCAAATGCGTCAAGCAACAAAAGCCGGGCCGGCAACTCGTTGCGAAGACCAATGTCGACGTGGGTGAAGCCCGCATCGGGGCCGCGCGGCGTGGCTCTTAGCCATTGCAAGCCGTCGTCGTCGGGCAGCGGCTGAACATCGAAAGATTCATCCAGAGACCCCGAGCCGAACAAAATGGCCGCCGGCGAGGCGCCGATGGATTGATCCACCGTGCGCTGGGTGACCTGGGCCAGGTCGGGGTCGTACTGCAATACGTTTTCGCCGTTGGAAACGATGAGCTGCTCGTATGGCTTTTTTACGTGCCAGCGAAACTTGCCCGGCCTCTGGAACGAGAACTGGCCAGACTGCTCGGGCCGGCTCTGAGCCTGACCTCCGGTGGTTTGTTGGGTGAAATCGCCGGTTGCCGAAGCCACATTGGACACAAAGCTGTTCAATTGCGCAGGCGCGTCGGCGGCAGACGCAAGCACGGGGGCAAGCGCCAAAGCGGCAAACGCCACAAAACGCCGCAGACAACGCGACGAATTGCTCAACGCGCCGCAGAGAGAACGCTGTTCAAGGGCGCTGCGCGCAGTTTCCACCTGTGGGGCGCCTGGGTTGTTCAAACTTCTTTCAATCCGCATTGGATGAGTCTCCGGCCGGTACGAGAATCTCGCGATTGCCATTGGCCTGCATGGCGGACACCAGGCCGGCCTGCTCCATCTGCTCGAGCAGACGCGCCGCCCGGTTGTAGCCTATGCGCAAATGCCGCTGAACCGACGAAATGGAAGCACGGCGATTCTTGAGAATGACTTCTACTGCCTGGTCGTATAGCGGGTCGGACTCGGCGTCGGCAAAACCCGTGACACTGCCCAGGCCGTCGCCGGTTTCGCCTTCGAGTGCGCCTTCAAGCAGGCCTTCGATATAGTTGGGCTCGCCCTGCTCTTTAAGGTAGTCGACCACGCGGTGCACTTCGTCATCGTGCACAAACGCGCCATGCACACGCGTGGGCAGGCCGGTGCCGGGGGGCATGTAAAGCATGTCGCCCTGGCCCAGCAAGGTTTCAGCCCCCATTTGATCAAGAATGGTGCGCGAATCGATTTTGGATGACACCTGGAAAGCGATGCGGGTGGGAATATTGGCCTTGATAAGCCCCGTTATGACATCAACGCTGGGCCTTTGCGTCGCCAGGATAAGGTGTATGCCGGCCGCGCGCGCCTTTTGCGCCAACCGGGCGATAAGCTCTTCTATTTTCTTGCCCACGACCATCATCAGGTCGGCCAGCTCGTCGATGACGACGACGATGGTGGGCAGGGCTTCGAGCGGCTCGGGCGCGTCGGGAGTTAAAGAGAACGGGTTGGGAATGGGCTCTTCGCGCTTGATGGCGTCGCGAATCTTGGTGTTGTAACCCGCCAGGTTGCGCACCCCCATCTTGCTCATCAGGCGGTAGCGCTTTTCCATTTCGCCCACGCACCAGTTAAGGGCGTTGGCGGCATGGCGCATGTCGGTGACCACCGGGGCGAGCAGGTGCGGAATACCTTCGTAGATGCTCATTTCGAGCATTTTGGGGTCGATGAGGATAAGTCGGGTTTGCGTGGCATCGGCCTTGTACAACAGCGACAGGATCATGGCGTTGATGCCCACCGATTTGCCCGAGCCCGTGGTGCCGGCCACCAGCAGGTGGGGCATCTTGGCCAGGTCGGCCACCACGGGGTTGCCGGCGATGTCCTTGCCCAGCGCCATGGTCAGCACCGAGGGCGCGGCGTAGTAGGTTTGCGAACCGACGATCTCGGACAGCTTGACCATCTGGCGGCGTGGATTGGGCAGTTCGAGCCCCATCAGGTTTTTGCCGGGTATGGTTTCGACCACCCGAATGCTGACCAGGCTTAGCGCCCGAGCCAGGTCTTTGGCCAGATTGACGATCTGGCTGCCCTTGACGCCGGTGGCCGGCTCGATTTCGTAGCGGGTAATGACAGGCCCGGCCTGGGCCGACACAACGACCACCTTTACTCCGAAATCAGAAAGCTTTTTCTCGATGAGGCGTGAGGTGAACTCGATGGTTTCGGGCGACACCGTTTCAATGTGCTCGGTAACCGGGTCTAGGAGGCTGATGGCGGGCAGGTCGCCCCCGCCGCCGGGTATGGCCGGGGCGCTGAACAATGTTTTCTGCTTTTCTTTTTCGACCCGCACCGACTTGGGCACTGATACGATGGCCGGCTCGATGCGTACGGGCTGCTCGTGTACAAGCTGCTCTTGCTTGGCGACCACGCTTTCTTCGCGCTCGGCCTTTTTAGCCACGCCGACCTTGCGGTCTTCGCGAGCAGCTTTAAGCTCAAGCAGGCGGCGCACACTGGTTTCTATGGCGCCCCCGATACGCTCGGCAACGTGCAGCCACGAAAACCCGAAGAACAGGCTAGCGCCCACTGCCATGAAGACTAGCAGCAACAAGGCGCAGCCGGTAGAGCCAAACACGGTGGACATGCCGCTGGCCAGCAGTTTGCCCAGCTCGCCCCCGGCCCCGCCGGGCAGATGGGCGCCCAAATGGGCGTTTTGCATGGCTTCAAGGCCCATGGCGCCAATGAACAACAGTGCAAAGCCCACCGCAACTTCCCAGCGCACGCGGGGAAGGATTTCGGCCTTGGAGTCGGGAAGCAAGACGCTGGTCAAGCGGTAAAAGCCCACAAATACGCGGTGAGCCAGCAAGACCACCCACAACCAGGCCGAATAACCGAACAGGAACAACAAAAGATCGGACACATAGGCGCCGAGCACGCCACCGCCGTTGGCGATGGACGATGCTTGCACAGAATGCGACCAAGCAGGGTCGACAGGAGACCAGGTGGCAAGCACCAGGCCTAGCCAGGCCGCCAGCGCGGCGAAGAGAATCCAACGGGCTTCGCGCGCCAGCCCGGAAAGACGAGTTTGCAACGGCGAAGGGCCGTTACGCACGTTACGCGAAGAGCGGGAAGGAGCAGCGGGTAATCTAGCCATGGACTCATTATAATTGGCAGGATGTCTTTTTACGGATTTTCTACGATGACCACACCCAAACACGTCAAAGTACTCATTCTTGGCTCGGGGCCGGCCGGCTACAGCGCAGCGGTTTACGCGGCGCGCGCCAACCTGGAACCGGTCTTGGTCACGGGTATCGAGCAAGGCGGTCAGCTTATGACCACCACCGACGTGGACAACTGGCCCGCCGACGCCCAGGGCGTTCAGGGCCCCGACCTTATGCTGCGCTTTCAGGCTCATGCCGAGCGGTTTGGCACCGAGCTCATCCACGACCAGATCGTCAGTGTCGACTTTTCCAAGCGCCCCTTTACTCTAACAGGCGATACGGGTGCAATCTACACCTGCGACGCCCTCATCATCGCCACGGGCGCCTCGGCCCAATACCTTGGCCTGCCTTCCGAACAAGAGTTCATGGGGCGGGGCGTGTCCGCCTGCGCGACCTGCGACGGGTTTTTCTATAAAAAACAGGATGTCATCGTGGTGGGCGGCGGCAACACGGCTGTTGAAGAGGCTCTTTATCTATCAAACATCTGCTCCACGGTCACACTGGTGCATCGCCGCGACAAATTCCGCGCCGAGCCCATCCTGGTCGACAAGCTAATGGATAAAGTCGCCAACGGCAACATGAAACTGAAGCTGTTTTACGAGCTTGAAGAGGTCCTGGGCGACGCATCCGGTGTCACGGGCGCCCGGCTGCGCAACAACCAAAGCGGTGATACCCTCGACATGGCCGTCTCCGGCGTGTTCATCGCCATCGGCCACAAGCCCAATACCGGCATCTTCGAAGGCCAGCTCAATATGGAAGACGGCTATATCGTCACCCGCAGCGGGCTGCAGGGCCTGGCCACCATGACATCCGTACCGGGGGTATTTGCCGCCGGCGACGTTCAAGACCATGTCTATCGCCAGGCGATCACCAGCGCCGGCACCGGCTGCATGGCGGCCCTGGATGCACAGCGCTGGCTGGAGAATGCAGACCAGTAACAAGCGCAAGCCGGGCTTGGCCGACCTGAAACAGCTGCGGCAACAGGCCGAAGCCGCCAGCACGCCCGCCCCGGCCCCGCCCAAGCGCAAACGCCGCAATTTTGCCGCGAGCGGCAAAACGGCTGTGCCTGAAGCAAAAGAACCGGGCACAAACAACCCGGCCGGCAAGGCAGCCTTGCCGGTCGCCGCCTCGCCCCTAACTGCGGAAGACAAAGCCCTGTTTCGCCGGGCGGTTGAATCGGTCCAGCCCCTGGCGCCGCCAAACCGCGTGATCTTGCCGCCGGTGCCAAGGGCGCCCCGCTCGATCTTGAAGCAAAAGCGGCTGGCCGCCACAGGCCTTGAAGTTGTCGTGCCGGCGGCCGTATCCGACCACTACGCCCCGGCCCGGCTGGCCGCCGACGCATCCCATTTTGCACAGGCCGGCCACGGCCCCGATCTAGTGAAAAAGCTTGCCCAGGGAAAATGGCCCATTGGGGCCAGTCTCGATCTGCATGGCTCCACCCTGGAAGAAGCGCGCCTGCGCATGGACGGCTTTTTACGCTCGTGCCTGCAACACAGCATAAGATGCGTGCGCATCGTGCACGGCAAGGGCCATGGCTCCAAGAACAACGCACCCGTGCTGAAGGAAACTGTCAGGCGCTGGCTGACTCAGCTTGAAGACGTGATGGCCTATACGGAATGCGCCGAACGCGACGGCGGCGCGGGGGCGGTGCTGGTATTGCTTAGGGCGGACGAAGACCAGGGGTCGGAGCCGCAACGGTAGCCCGGCCAAATTCCGTGTGCTTGGATGTGCTTGGGTGGGCCTGATAAATGCTTATCCCCCCGATATGCAGTGAGTATTGACACCCTCACTTCAGGGCACCTGATGCCGTGTGTCTTCACGTAGGGGCGTCCATTCCCATTGAAAACGGGTAGAGCCGATTTCGTCAGCGGGCGCTTTTCCTGCCATGGCAAGAAGAACAGCGAACCAAAACACCAAGGCCGGCGATAAATCGCCGGCCTTGGTGTGGTTTCTATTTTTTATGGGTACTGCGTATGTGCATTGTTGTATGCCGTAAACCCGGCGTGCCCATGCAGGGCTTTGTCTCCTCACCTGCATGAACAGCATTCTGCACCATTCTCTTACATTGCACACCTAGGGAATGCACCTATATTGGGCAACACACCGTAATTGAATTGATTTATCATGCCTTCAACCAGCCTTCAACCCGTAATCGCCTTATAGTCGCAGAAACAAATACGAGGAGAAACCGCATGGCCCCGCCTTTTGAAACCATAAACCAGGAACGCCGCCATCTCATGGGCACCGGACTGGCCACCACGGCACTGGCTGTGGCCGGCTCGGCCTCGGCGGCCGACGGCAAAGTGTGGCTGGACTACGACCAGACAACCCTGGACAAAGTGTACGACCAGGCCAACTACGCGCCCAACATCCAGACCGTGCTGGGCCGCTATGCCAGCAACAGCGACATCACCCGCGCCAGACTGGGCGCGCCCAAGCGCCTGGCCTATGGAAAGTCAAAAACCGAAGCTCTAGACCTGTACCCCGCCTCTGAGCCGAACGCGCCCATTCATATTTTCATCCACGGCGGGGCCTGGCGCGTCGGCGCGGCCGAAAGCTACGGCTTCGTGGCCGACCCCTTCGTGGCGCGGGGCGCGCATACGCTCATTCCCGACTTTACCAACGTCCTGGAACAAGACGGCGACCTCATGCCCATGGCCCGGCAGGTGCTGAACTCCATCGCCTGGGCATACAAGAATGCCGAATCCTTCGGCGGCGACAAAAACCGCATTTATCTGTCGGGCCATTCGTCAGGCGGCCATTTGGGCGGCGTCGCGGTCACCGCCGACTGGGAGAGCGATTACGATGTGCCGGCGGATATCATCAAGGGCGCGGTGCTGGTCAGCGGCATGTTCGACCTGAAGCCCGTGCGCTTGTCTTCGCGCAGCAATTACGTGGCCTTTACCGACGAAATGGAGCAGGCCCTTAGCCCCCAGCGGCGCCTCGACAGGCTGAACACCCCGCTGCTGCTGGTCTACGGCGACCAGGAAACGCCGGAATTCATGCGCCAGTCGAAAGACTTTGCCGCCGAAGTCGAAAAAGCCGGCAAACCCGTGCAATTGCTGGAAGGCAAGGGCTACAACCATTTCGAGATACTGGAAACCCTGGCCAACCCGTTCGGCATCGCCGGCGAACCCGCGCTGAAGCTGATGAACCTCTAGCCGTCAGGATCGCAGCACGTCCAGCCACCAGGCCGCGTGGCACCGCTATATCTGCTGGAAATTGTCGAAGTAGCGCTCGGTATCGTTCGGGTTGTGCTTTACTTCGGCCACTTTGGCCGAGGGCGGCCCGCGATGCAGCCACGACAGCATCTGGTCGACCTGCTCGGGCTCGCCCTGGATCAGCGCTTCAACCGAACCGTCGGCCGCATTGCGCACCCAGCCCGTTACACCCAGAAGGTGCGCCTGCCTGACCGCAGCGGCGCGAAAACCAACGCCCTGGACACGGCCGGTGATGCGCACGTCCAGAGTTTCCATTCCGTGATTCGAACCTAAGGTTTTCATAGCGGCAGTTTAACGAATTTCCGCACACGCCCCACAGGTTGGCGACACGGCCAACTTTTGGGGGCGCTTCACAACCAGAACGCCACGGCAAAAGCGCTGAAGCCGAAGAACCCGGGCTTAAAACTTAAAATTGCCTTTTTTGTTGACAAAACGCAAGAAAACGCTGCTTTCATCCCGCTATAGTGAAAGTGCCTGGTCGACATAACGACGGCTGGGCAAGCTCTTTCATATGCTCTGGTAGTACCTTTACGGGCCGCAAGGCCCGTTTTTTTTCGTCCCTGCCAAGCGTGCTCGCCCAGCCTTGCCGCTCTTTGGAAAGCATTGCCTGGCGCGGCCAAGCCCGGTAGCATAACCATGCCGGGGCATGGCCCAACAAGACCGATACGATTTTCTGATGGAGTATCTTGTCCAATGATCCACGATTCAAAACAACGCTATGGCAGTATTTCGCGCATTTTTCACTGGACAATGGCCGTATTGATCGGCTGGCAGGTCTTGAAGTTCTTTGATCGCATCGACGACGGTGAGCACTGGGTCGGTGAAACGCTGGTGCCTTGGCATATCTCCATCGGGGTCACGCTATTGGTGCTGGTTGTACTTCGCCTGCTCTGGGTGGCCAGGCAAAAAGGGAATCGCCCCGAGCAAGATCCGGCCACCGTCGTGCTTGTCAGGTTGGGCCACGGCTTGATGTATGCCGCCATGCTGCTGATGCCCATCACCGGCATCCTGACCATGATCGGCAACGGCTACGGCCTTACCCCGTTTGGCATTGCGCTGGCCGCCAAGGGAGAAGAAATCCCCTGGATGGCCAGCTTGGGCAGCCTGCACTCGCCCATCGCCTGGATACTGCTCATCCTTATCCTGGGACACATCGGTATCGCGCTGTTTCACGGCCTGGTAAAAAAAGACGGGGTCCTCCAACGCATGTTCTAAATCCGGCGCGCCGGCGGCTCGCACGGCTTGCCGTTTTGAAGGCCCGCAGTCTGCGGGCCTTCGTTCGTAATTCCAAGTAAAATCAGATCATCACCAGCGATTACTCCCACATCAGCTCTCCGCGCCAGGAGCACCCGCCCCATGAAAAACCTCTCAAAATACTTCATACGCGGGCTGATCGCCATCCTGCCTGTGGCGCTTACCTTGTATTTGTTGTTCATATTTCTGTCATGGAGCGAAACCCTGGCCTATACGCTGCTGGGGCCCATCATCGGCGACATCTACATACCGGGCATGGGGCTGGCCGTTGCAGTGCTTTTTATTATCGCCCTGGGCTACCTGCTTTCAATGCGGCGAGTCCGCGGCATGGTATCCATTTTTGAACTGCCGTTCAACAACATCCCGGTCATAAAAAGCATCTATTCCTCGGTGAAGAGTTTTGCAGAGTATTTTTCGCCGGGCGGGGGTTCGCAGGGCGGCCAGCAAGTCGTATTGCTGCGGTTTCCCGGCCAGCCCATCGAGATTGTGGGGCTAATCACCCGCAAGGGTGTTGATGACTTGCCCGACGGCTTCACCAGGGGTGACAGGGTGGCCGTTTATTTACCCATGGGCTACATGATAGGCGGCTACACCGTTTTCGTTCCGGCCGAATGGGTGCAACCCATCGAGATGTCGGTCGAAGAAGCCATGCGTTCGTCGCTTATCGCCTGGATGGCTCGTTCGGCGCCGGCCAAGCCAGACGCTGAAGAAGCCGAAGAAGCCGACCCAAACCAGTCGGAAACGACAGGCTCCAATCCGGTCGGGCCCCGCCCTTCCGGTCGGCCGTAACACCCTCTTGCAAGCGCGTACTCTTGGCTTCTGCCAAAGGCACTACCATGAAGAATGTGTCCACAGTAATGCAAGGAGGCTGCAATGGGTGAATTCGCCAAGATGACCGGGGCCAAATATCAAGACGGCTATATTCGTTTCTCGTGGGGCGACGGTGTCGGCAAGCGCAAATATGAAATCTCCGGAGACGCGTTGCTGCAGGCGTTCGACGCAGAAAACGGCGACCCTGCCGAGCTGCTGGACGCTTTTGAAAAAGGCCGGCAGCACATCATCCGCGCAGCGGAAGATGCACGCAACACACCCACCGACGGCATCATAGAGCTGGGCAGCGGCGATTTCGAACCCAAGAACAACCGGGGAGGCATCTCGCCGGGCGAGTCGGGCGGCCCTGGCTGAGGCTTAGAAGACACAAGGCCAGGCTCAAGCCGATGCAGATGAAGTCGGCGCCGTCGGAAACGGCACCCCGGATACGTTCCGGCGCGATGGGCGCACGGAACTCAGGGCATAATTCGTGTATTGCCAACCATCAAGACACTCATGAAACCGATCATTGCGGCGTACGGCGCCCTGGGCGTGGCCATCGTCCTGGAAGTAATAGGCACGACCATGCTGCAAAAATCAGAGCAGTTCACGCGCCTGTTTCCCACCTTGACGATGGCCGTTTGCTACTTGGCCGCCTTCTATTTTCTGTCCATCGTGCTCAAGACCATGCCTGTGGGGCTGGCCTACGCCATCTGGAGCGGCCTG
This sequence comes from Pusillimonas sp., assembly GCF_044464525.1. Classification (NCBI taxonomy): domain Bacteria; kingdom Pseudomonadati; phylum Pseudomonadota; class Betaproteobacteria; order Burkholderiales; family Alcaligenaceae; genus Pusillimonas; species Pusillimonas sp. Next base: position 27,549 of record NZ_JBIQLE010000008.1, on the reverse strand, counting down.
GGCATCGTATTGATTTCAATCATAGGTTACGTGCTGTTCGGCCAGAAGCTCGACCTGGCCGCGTTGATCGGCCTCGGATTCATCATCGTCGGCGTGGTGATCGTCAACGGATTCTCGAAATCGATCGGACATTGACACCCGTCTGGCCCCGCTTTTTCCGGCCAAGATGAAACACATTCCTGCCGGGCAGGTGTTCGCCGCCGCTCTCGACCCGCCCCGCGGGATGAAGAGGCGGGCGCCGCTTAGCCCGGCAAGCGGTGCTCATTCAAAGTTGACGTGGGTGGCGGGGGCTTCTTTGCGCCAGTAGCTGGCCGCGCGGATACGGCCTTTGTCGATGCCGCGCTCTTTGACCAGGTGTTCGCGCACTTTCTGGATGGGAGAGTATTCACCCGCGGCCCAGATATAGCCCTCGCCTTCGGGCAGCTCAAGTGCGCGCACGGCGCGCTCGAGTGGATCCATGCCGTCGGCCGGCGCGGAAGCGTCGTCGGACACCCACTGGGTGCGCAGATTGCAGCCCGCGTGGAAATCGATGCGCGACGCTTCGTCGCGCGTCTTGACGATGACCAGCGCCTGGACGCCCTGCGGCAATTCTTCGAGCCTGCGCCCGATGGCGGGCATGGCGGTTTCATCTCCGATCAGCAAGTGCCAGTCGAAGCCCGTGGGAATGACGAAAGAGCCGCGCGGCCCGCCCACTCCCAGCTCATCGCCGACCGACGCCGCCGCAGCCCAATCGGTGGCTGGACCACTGTGTTGCAGGACGAAATCGATATCCAGCTCTTGCTTTGCCGGGTCGTACCGGCGCGGCGTGTAGTCGCGCATAACGGGGCGCGGGGCATCGTCGGCGTACTGCATGCCGTTGGGCCCGGTTGTAGGCAGGATCAGCTCAGCACCCGGCTCGGCGGGAAAGAACAATTTGGCGTGATCATCGAAAGACGCCGAATAAAAGCCTTCCAGCTCATCGCCCACCAGAGTGATGCGGCGCATGGAAGGCGTCAGTTCGGTGATGCGGCCGACTTTCAGCCGGCGCAGCTTGATGGTGTGCCGTAATTTTTGTACGGTCAGATCGACTTGGGTCATGGAGTATTCACTTTTCTGAAAACGTTTGCGCTTGAAGCGGTCGCCCTTTTCGGGCCAACGGAACAGGAATGCCTGCGCGGGCGAATAAATATCGACAGGCCCTGAGGTTGCCGTTGGATGGTGGAGTTCAACAGGAATTATCCTGCGGCAGCGAATGAGGTTTGGCCGGCGCCGGCGATACGGAATGGCCTTCGATCTCGGCCACGGCACGGTTCAGGATATCGACCAGGCGGCGCTGGTCGCGATGGTCGGCATCGCTGCCGGCAAGCATGGCTGTTCGCAGTGCCGCCCTGGCATTGACGAACTCGGGCAACCACCCCGTTGCCTGCGCCGCAGCCTCGGGATCCATGCGCTGGCTGATCCACAGCATTTTCTTTGCCGCGTGGCGCAACCGCGCAAAAAGCTGTTCCACCACCTGGGCCTGCGCGTCGAGATGTTGACGCCCTTTAGCGGACAGCATGTAGCATTTGCGCTTGCCGTCGGCTTCGGCCACAACGTGGCCCTGTTTTACCATCTGGCCCAACACAGGATACAAAGCACCGGGGCTCGGACTGTAAAAACCAAGCGACATTGCTTTGAGCTCTTTGATGATCTCGTAGCCGTGTCGCGATTCACGCCCCAACAACTCGAGCGCCATCAGGTACAGTTCGGGCCCCGTGAACTTGCGTCCGCGGGTAATGGAACCAGCTTCATCCGGCGATGTTTCCATACTCATGGCTAGCCTTTAAACATATCTTACGATATATCTTAAGATTTATTTAAATTAAAATCAAGCTTTTCCCAAGCAGCCGTCACACTCGGCTCAGGCCCGCGATAATGGGCGTGCCGGTACAAGGGTCGGGCACCAGCGTGCATCGCACCCCATACAGCCGTTCCACAAGCTGCGGCGTAACGATGTCTGCGGGCCGGCCTTCGGCCACGATGGCGCCGCCGCGCATGGCGACAAGATGGTCGGCATAGCGGCAGGCGCTGGAAAGATCGTGCACCACCATCACCACCGTCTTGCCTTGCCGGGCCAGGCCTCGTATCAGCTCGAAGACCTCGATCTGGTGGCCCAGCTCCAGCGCCGAAGTGGGCTCGTCCAGCAGCAGCAGCGGCGTTGCCTGGGCAACAGCCATGGCGATCCAGGCGCGCTGGCGCTGGCCGCCGGACATGGCTTCCAGCGGCCGATCGGCCAAATCAAGCAGATCGGTCGCCCGCAGCGCGGCATCGACGATGTCTTCATCCTCTTTCGACCACTGGCGCAGCAGCCCCTGGTGGGGCTGGCGCCCAAAACGGATCAGTTCGGACACAGTCATGCCGTCCGGCGCGATGGCGTCCTGGGGCAACAGCGCAAGCTTGCGCGCCACGTCACGGGACGAGCAGCTTGAAATCGCCCGCCCGTCCAGCAAAATCGCTCCGCCAAAAGGCTTGCGCAACCGTGAAAGGCCCGCCAGAAGCGTCGACTTGCCGCAGCCGTTGGGGCCGACAATGGCCGTGACCAGCCCATCGGGTATGGCGACGGACAGGTCTTGGATGATGGTGGTTTTTTCGTAGCCCAGCGCCACGTGGCTGGCCCGCAGGCGCGAGACGTTGCCATGGCCGCTTGCGGCATCGGAATTATCGTGCAAGAGAGGCTCCTTCTTCATGCCATGCCCCTGCCGGGCTTGCGCAGCAGTATCCACAGCAGATAGGGCCCGCCAACGACGGCCGTAATGACGCCGACGGGAATTTCGATCGGGGCGAACAAGGTGCGGCCCACCCAGTCGGCGGTGATCATCATCAAAGCGCCCGCCAGGCCCGATAGCATCACCGGCACACCCCGGTTTCCGGCCAGATGGCGGGCGGCCTCGGGCGCGGCAAGCGCGATTAAACCCACCGGCCCCGCCACTGCAACCGCCAGTCCGGTCAGCACCACAGTCAAGATCAACACCACCGCCCGGGTTCTGGCAAGGTTCGCGCCCAAGCCGATGGCCACCGCGTCCGACAGCCTCAGTTGGTTAAGGGCGCGGGCAACGTACTTGGCCGCCGGCAGGCATAGGGCCACGCCGCTCGCCAGCAGCCACACTGACAAGGCGGGCCTGGCATTTAGGCTGCCGACCGTCCAGGGATAGGCCTGGTTCGCGCTGTCTATTCCCGTGCGTGCCAGCATCAGATTGGTGATCGCGCCGAACAGCACGCCCACCGCGATCCCCACCACAATGAAACGATAGCCGCGGGCGCCGGCGCCGGCCGAAAGCGCAAAGACCAGTACGGCCGCGGTCGCCGCCCCCCACAGAGCCAGCGCAGAGGGCGCCAGGGACGTGGGCACGGCCACGATCGAAGCGACGGCGAAGGCGCTTGCGCCGTCATCGATGCCGATGATGCTGGGCGTTGCAAGCCGGTTGCGGGCCAAGGTTTGCAGCAGGCAGCCGCCGACACCGAAAGCGAAGCCGCTTAGCACGCCCGCCGCCCAACGCGGCAGGCGCAAGTGCTGGATAAGAAAGACCTGCATGTCCGGCCCGACTCCGAAAGCCGCCATGACGGCTTCGACGGGCGACATGCCCGCCGATCCAGTCGAGAGGCTGACTGCCGACAAGATCAGCAAAGCGGCGCCCAGCAGCAGTGCGGCCCACACACTGCGCCGATAGACCAGCACGTGCAGACCGCCTGCTTGCAGCAAGGCATAGCCATTGGGCGCGCTGCGGGCGGCGGAGGATGAAGAAAGGGCGCTCATGATTCTTCAAAGGTTTGGAAGACGCCGGCTGCGCACAATGGCGACCAGGCAAGGCGCACCCACGAAAGCCGTGACCACGCCTATCGGCAGTTCGTAGGGCCTGATCAGCAGGCGGGAAATAATGTCAGTGAACAGGACCAGGGCCGGCCCCACCAGCAACGACAGGACCAGGGCGCGGCGGATATCCGTGCCCACCAGGCGCCGGGCCACGAAAGGCACGACCAGACCGACGAAGGCGATGGGGCCCGCCGCCGCGGTGGCGGTGCCCACAAGGATGGCCACCGAAGCCAATGCCCAGATGCGGGTGGCGCGCGGCCGATGGCCGAGCCCGGTGGCCAGGTTCTCACCCAGAGCCAACGCCGCCAGCGGCCGTAGTACGGGCGCCAGCAGCAGCAAGCCCACAATGGTTCCCCCCACGCTCCAGCTCAAGGCTTCGGCCGGACGGCCGCCCAGGGCACCGATGATCCAGAAGCGGATCTCGTCCGCCGTGCGCTGGTCGTAGAGCAGGATCAGGGCGCTAAGCGACATCAGAATGCCGCTGAACGCGGCACCCGCCAGCACCAGACGAACCGGATCGTCGCCCACGTCCCGCATCTGGGTCACGAGCAGGACCAGGAAACAACCCACCATCGCGCCCAGAATGGCCACGCCCAAGTTGAGCGTGGCCGCTCCTGCGCCCAAGCCAATGGCCAATACCACGGCAAACGAAGCGCCGGCGCTGACACCCAGCAACCCCGGCTCGGCCAGCGGATTGCGCGTGGCGGCCTGAAGCACCGCCCCGGCGGCGCCCAGGCATACGCCTACGACAAGGCCCAGCAGGGTGCGGGGCCAACGCAACTGGCCCACCACGAATTGCGCATCGGGATCGTCGGACATGCCGGCCAGCACACGCAGCGCATCGAGCGGGGACACGGCGCCCGCGCCCCAGGCAAGGCTGGCCACCACCAGTACGGCCACGACGATGGACGCGACAAAAGCCGCGCGGCCCAAAGAAGGGACCGGATTCCGCCTGGTCGAGCCCATCAGTTAAGGAAGGTTTTTTCGATGTCGTCAAGAATTAGGCCAGCGGCCAGCACACCGGTCGCGCTGCTCCAGATTTGGCCGTCGACGGTGGAGACGTTGCCTTCCCGGACCGCGCCCAGGCGAGTGAAGGCCGGCTGGCGCTTCGTGGCCTCGAGAGTTTCGGCGCCCTCTTTATTCAGCGTGGCCAGAAAGAGCCAGTCTGAATCGAGTCCGCCCAGGTTTTCGAGGCTGAGCACATCGCTGTGAGGCCTGTCGCCCTGTTTGTCCGCAAGCTCGGGCGTCTTGAAGCCCAAAGCATGGAGCAACTGGCCGGTGAACACTTTACTTGACATGATCATGGGCCCTTGCGGCATCCAGCGCACGACGGACACAGTGCGGGGTTCGCCCAGACGTTCACGTAATTGGCCGATACGGGTATCGAGCCCCTGATAGGCCTCTTCGACCTGCTCTTCGCGGCCCAAGGCCTGCGCGTAGGTCGAGACCATCAGGCGCCAGTCGTCGGAAAAACTGGCGGCGGGAACAATGGTGGGCGCCATCAGGCTGAGCTTGTTATAGATGTCGCTGGACAGCGCCTGAGGCGCAAGGATGAGATCGGGCTGCAAGGCCAGGATGGCTTCCAGGTTGTACTCGCGCGCCGTACCGACGATGCCGATCTTGCCCGCGCGCGCACGCAGGTATTCGGAGACCGAGTTGCTGCCGCGCGTGGCAACCGTGCCGACCGGCTGGATTCCAGTGGCCAGCGCCGTATCCAGGGCGCTTTCGCTGAGGGTGACTACGCGTTGAGGCGTGCCTTCGACTTGAACGATGCCTTTGGCGGTCTGGATGTCCCGGGCATGCGCGGCGGAAGAAGCGCCGGCAGCCAAGGCAAGACTGATTCCAATAGCCTGCGCAAAGCGCGCAAATCGACTTGTGAAGTTACCGCGAACTGTGGAGAAACTGTTAGTGGGGATATGCATATCAACCTAAAAAATGGCCAGGCACCCCCTCCCGTAATGCAAATTGTTATTATTTCGGAAATTATAGCTGATTTGAAAAATGGCTACTGAAGCCCATTAAGCGGCCTTGCGCGCCAACAGGGTCGCAAATTGCAGCCTGGCGCCATTGTGCATGGTTCCCACGTCTTCGTTGTATTTGACCAGTTCCCAGCCCTTGTATTCGGCGCTTAACTGGCTCGGCCCAAAAGTAAACGGGAAATTCATTGGGCAGGGATACTCGGGGGTGTCCATGGCGCAAACGATCAGGTTATACCCCCCTGGCCGGGTGTGTTGCTGCATGTCGGCCAGCACAGCCTTGACCCTTGATGGATCGATGAACATCAGGGTCACCGTGCAAGCAATGAAATCGTAATCGGCGTCGAGGCTTGCGTCACTGATGTCATACAGGCGCGGCCTGATTGTATCGATGCCTTCCTGGCTGATGATGGACTGCAATTGTTCAAGCGCAGCGGGATTGTGATCTACCGCTGTGACAACGAAACCACGCTCGCCAAGGTATAGCGCATTACGTCCGTTAGAGCACCCCATATCAAGAACATCGCCAGGGCTGACGACCTGACAGGCCGCAACGACTTCGCTATGCGCGGGGTTCAATCCGTATTTTTGGTTCAAATCTGCTGGCATTTGTGCTCCTTATCACTTGCGCCCTATCTGGCTGGGCCTTAGTGTAGGACAAGCATGCCGCGTCAAAGCTAATAACCATGTTGCCGTCATCGCGTGCCGTGGCGGTGTTGCGGCACTTGGCTTCACCCGACGCCAGTGGCTCGGGGTGCCGCCAAGGCGCGCGTGATCGAGGCAAAGCTATGAATGGTCCGCGCCTAGCGAACACTGCGGGTTACCGGCAAGCTTTAACACCCCGGCCAGGGCCTGAATGCCGGCCCCGACCAGGGTGTAGAAAACGCCTAACGAAGCATGAGAGTGGGCAGCCAAAGCACGATTTGGGGGAACACCATCACCAAGACAAAAACAATCAATTGCAAGCCAATGAACGGCATTACGCTTTTATAGAGGTCCATCATCAGAAAGTCCGGCGGTGCGATGGCCCTGAAATAGAAGATCGACAAAGCAAAGGGTGGCGTAAGGTAGCCAAGCTGCAGGAACAAGATCACCAGCATTGCATACCACACCGGATCAAAGCCCAGCTCCAGCGCAATTGGCGTAAAGAGCGGTACAACCAGGTACACAATGCCGATCCAGTCAAGAAACATGGTCAGGATCGTAATCACGACCAGCATCAGAATCAGTATGCCCCAGGGCCCCAAAGGGATATCCAGCACCAGATTCTTGACAACCGCGTGTCCGCCCACCGAGGCAAATGTTGAAATGAATGTGACCGCACCCACCGTCATCGTCAAAATCATGCACGTCGTCTTCAATGTCGACGTCAACGATTCGGACATCTTCTCGAAACTAAGTGTGCGATAACACAGACCCAGCAACAGCGCCGCCAACACCCCAACCGCGGCTGCCTCTGTAGGCGTAGCAATGCCAAAAAATATCGTTCCCAGGACGGCAAGAACAATCAGCACGGGTGGGACAATGGCGAAGATCAGACCGCCAAGCCCGACGCGCTCGATTTCCGCTTTTCGGTCTTCGACACTGATCGGCGGACCCAGCTCTGGATTCAGAAAACACCGGACAAGCACATAGATGGTGTACACGAGTGAAAGAAGCAGGCCGGGAACGATAGCAGCCATGAACAAGCTTCCTACCGACACACCCGCAACGGGCCCGTACACGACAATCAGAATGCTGGGCGGTATGAGTACGCCAAGGCCTCCTCCGGCACAAATGACGCCTGCCGAAAGCTTTCTGTCGTACTTGCGCTCAAGCAATGCGGGCAAACTGAGCGTACCGACGGTTACAACCGACGCGCCGACGACGCCGGTCACTGTGGCAAATATTGTCGCCAATGCATTGGTCGCAATCAGCAAGCCGCCTCGCAGCCGACCAAACAACACATAGAGACTGCTGAATATACGGTCGCCGGCCCCGGTATGCTGCATGATGTTTCCCATTAATATGAATAATGGAATTGCAAGCAGCACACTATTTGTCATCGTGCTGAAAATGCTATTTATCAGCACACCGATATAACGATCGCCAACCAAAATCACACCAAAAACCAACCCCACGGTGGTAAGAATAAAGGCAAGGTAATACCCAAGGGTGATGCCAACGACGACTGACAAGAACATCAGCGCAATAGTAATCTCCGGAGTAAGAAAGCTCATTCAGCCGTCTCCTGTTCTTTGGCCGTCAATACCTTCAAATCCTTGCAAAGCTCGGATAGGCCTTGCAATAAAAGTAGCGCAACAGCGATTAGAATTATGGTTTTCAAAGGGTAGATAGGTGGTAGCCAAAAGCTGCCGCTTGCTTTTTCCTGGCGTTCCCACGACCTTATTACCCAGGGAATCAGCTTGTACAAAAGAACACTGAAGGCAGGAAAGAACAATAAAAGAGAAAGAATTACGTCTAATAAAGCCTGCGTTTTACGGCTCCAGTGGATATAAACCACGTCGACCCGTACATGAGCTTTTGTGAGCAGCGCATAACCAATGCCCAAAACAAAAAACGAACCACCCAGCATATAACTGATGTCATAGGCCCATATGGTTGGCTTGCCAAACACGTAGCGCATTACCACCTCATAGCAATTTACGAAGGCAAGCACCAAAACAATCCACTTAACCAGACTGGCCACCCAATTAGTTAATGGGTCCACTACCCGGGGTATTATCGTGAGCACGGTCTGTCGCTCCTTGACACCATGTCAATAAGAATGGGTTCGCACTGATGCAAACTCACTGGATAAGAAAGGGAAGCCGGCCATGGCTTCCCTTTTCAAGCTGAGTTACGCATCAATACTTGATTTCCATATACTTCTGGAGGTGTTCGAACTTCGCCTTGTACTCCATTTGAGAGTCATAAATTTTCTTGAACAACGGGTTTTCCGCACTTTTTTCTTCGTAAAGCTTGTGCGCCAATGCGGCAATTTCCTGCATGATCTCGGGGGAGAGGCGTCTGATTTCCGTGCCATATTCTTCAAGCTTCGTCAGCGCTTCGGCATCCTTGGTCAATGTGTGTCCCAGCCCCTCCAGCACTGACGCTTTCGCGGCCTCTTCAACAATGGCTTTCAGATCGTCCGGCAACGCTTCCCAGGAGTCCTTGTTGATAATCAACTCCATCATTGATGTTGGCTGGTGAATGCCGGGAACGTAGGCGTACTTCGCAACCTCGTGCATGCCTGAACCGAAATCACCTTCGGGATTGGCAAATTCGGCGGCATCAATGACGCCGCGCTCAAGGGCGCCATAGATCTCGGCGCCCGGCAGCGTCACGACCGATGCACCAAGGTTGGTAAGGATTTCACCCCAATAGCCAACGGTACGGAATTTCAGGCCTTTGAAATCGTCCAGACTGTCAAGAGGCTTGTTGGTCCACGCGAAGATTTCCGTGTTGTTGATGCCGGCTGCGCCCACCCAGCCAAAGTTGTAGTCGGCGTAAGCCTCCTTCCAGTATTCCAGGCCGGGGCCGTGATACAGCCACATGATGTACTCCAGCACGGTCAGCCCCGCGGGAACCGCAGCGAAAAATGGCGCCACCGGCTGATTGCCGACCCAATAGAAAGCCGCCGAATATGAGGCATCGATCACCCCATCTTCAACAGCGTCAAAGACTTGCAAACCGGCAACGATGGATCCCGAGGGCAAGCTGTTGATGACTAGCCGGCCATTGCTCATTTTTTCGACTTTTTTAGCGAACTCATCAATCTGTCGCTGAATTTCAAGCCCAGGAACCCACGTAGACTGCAGCGTCCAGCGGATGACCTCGTCAGATTTTTGTGCCCACGCGCTGCCGCTCAAGGCCAGTGCTCCACCCAGAAATGCGGTGCACACCCACTTTTTCATGCTTGTTCCGAACATGATTTGCTCTCCTATTTTTTGATAATAAGTACCGCAAAAACATTAATTGTCTGTACTAGCTTTTCTCTGTGGAAAGTGTGTCCTGGCAAACCTCTTGACACTGCGTTGAAGACGCACAAAGGCGTGCGCGGCCCTGCTCTGTACGAGCCGGAACCGCTTCTTACTTACTGCCGCCGATATAGCCGCTGCAGTTGATTTCGATTCGCATCGGCGGATAGACACTTGGCGAACCGACGCGAGAAACCTCGATAAGTGTGGAGCAGGGATAATCGCCGGTGAAGAATTCGCGGCGTGCACGCCAAACCTCGGTATTCTCGTTCAAGTTATTGACGAAGATTTGCAGCGACATGATGTCGTCCATTGTGCCGCCTGCTTCTTCAATTATGAGTTTGATTGCACTGAGCACTTTCTTGGCCTGCTCATACATACTTTCGCCTTCAGCTATTATTCCGGCGACATAAAAATGGCCATTGTTGTGAACTTTAATGTTTGACCAAGTATTGGCCGGAGGCAGAGGCAAATCTTTTGGGTTGTAAACTTTGTAAGACATGCTGATTTCCTGAGTTTGAAATTAACAATAAGTCAGGCGGGCTGGAAAATTCGAATTTTTATATCTGTAATCTTTGAGCCGCCTATCGGGTTCAAATCCATCGGACACGCTGAAACGGCTGCAATAACATCCTTGAGACTCTCCAGCAGGATGTAATCTCCAGCTTTGGTGCCGCAGGGCATTTGCACCAATGCGCCATCCGGATCAATATGCGTTCTCTGAAAGAAATTGACCGGATCCGGAAACAGCTCGCGCCCTATACCGAAAGGCCTCAGTACTTCCTCGATATTCGCCACACAACTCCGATGCCCGCTTACTCCGTAATCGAGCAAGTAGCGTTGCTCATCACATGCCGGAATCAGCAAGTCATGTGAAGGTGAGGTGTCTTCAATGACTTTGAGCATGGGATAACGCAAGCTGCTGCGAATTTCGTCGCCGACGCGCAGCGCCAACGATCTGAGCGAAATGCGAGTGTGTGACGGCGAAGAACACTCGTGATGATCAAGCTCATTGAAGGCAAAGAAATCAGCGACTTGCTGACCTTCGACATCAGTGACTTGAAGCAGATGCCCTTGCCTGACTTGAAATGCACGAGCATGTCCACCAGGAATCACAAATTCCGACACTAGCTTGGCACCTTTCAACATGTCTCTCTTCCAATGATGGTGACTGTCAATAAGTCGCCGCGCCTGTTGCAGTATTCACTTCAAAGCACGGCCGAGGATTTTTATTTTGTATACAAACTTGACTTTATGTGATCTTAACAAGCTGCCTCGTACTGGAAATAGGTGTTATCCCTGGTGAACACTAGTAGATGCACCCCATCGGTACTTGGCAAATTTATTGACTACTTCACATCCTACGCTTGCCGGCCTCAGTCTTGATCCGAAGCTTTAACGGCTAGTTCAATTTGTATACAATCATTGTTCATAAGAAAAATATACAATATAAAGCTTAAGAATTTGAGAATTGCCTCCTCATGATCGACTTCGATGCCGACAACACCATCACTCTGCCAACCGTCATCTACGAACAGTTGCAAGCCGCCATCCTTAATGGTGTGTTCAAGCCCGGCCAGGTTCTTCGCCAGGAAGACATTGCCGCCCACTTGGGCGTCAGTCGCAGCCCATTGCGCGAAGCCCTGTCAAGACTCGAAGCCGACGGCATCGTCACGTCCCGTCCACATCGCGGCTACGCCGTTGTGGAACTGGAGTCCCGGCAAATAGAAGAAGCATTCGACCTACGCAGCCTGCTCGAGGCCGAACTCGCGCGGCGAGCGATCAGGACACGGACCGAGGCCCACGTGGCCGAGGTCTATCACATAGCGCATGAAATGTCGGTTGCACCGGATGTCACCGATCTCGACAGCCTTTCACATTGGCACAACCTGCACACCTCCTTCCATCTGGCCTTGCTCGAACCTTCAGACTGTCCCCAGCACTTGCGCGCTTGGCGACACTCCTACAATCTGGTCGAGCTTTATACGCGTACCGAAAGCCGTCTGACGGGCAACGTGCAAAAGCCGCAGGCAGAGCACGTGCAACTGGCTCAGGCTTTTGCGTTGGGAAATGAAGAGAGGTTTGTAACGCTGACGCTTCATCATTCACGTCACACTCGCGAACGGCTCATGAGCAAGCTGACGGCCCCGGCCACACTAGCCGGTGAAGCGCTGGAATGAAAAAGCCCGCACAGCCAATGGCCATGCGGGCTTATAGTCTTTAGCAGACTGCTATGGACGGTATCGATCATTCTGTGTAATTTTCGCGCAAAACATCTATTTGCGCTAACAGTCAGTTCTATGGGTCACGATATACCTCGCTATATACCTCACTTCCCGCCAGCTACCCCGGTTAACACGGCCTCTCGTTGCTCCACCGCGTCGGCCGCCCACGAAAGGTGCTTCTCGGCTTTGGAATACTTCAAGCCGAATGTCGCCACCAATCCCTCAGCAAGGGCCTCAATGTCGTTTCGGAATCGAGCCTGCACTAACTCTTTATGTAAGTCTGTCATTTGATTTGTAGTTATACCCGTACAAATGCCTGCCTCCTTGTGCACACCGATTCAAACCGCTCTACGTTTCCTTCCGACCAGGTAAAGACTCAAGAAAAAAACGTAGGCCATAGTTCCGTTGCAGGATGCTGGGCGTTTCAGCGAGGGTCTTTTTCATGTCCACGGTATCAATAGGGTCGCACATGCCTCCCGGCCACTCCGCGAACCCATGAACGATAATGGCCGCTTGCGGTTCAATTTCTCCACTCTTGTAGTAATCGCGATGTAACGCATGTCGCTCCCGTCCCAGACTCAAGCATACGTAAAACTGGTGCCTCCAATACTCCTCGTGCTCTTCGCATAGGAGTCTATGGGTTTTAGCCCAAAATATCTTGTCTTTGATCATCCTGTAGCGAACAATATGCCGCGCCGCAGTCAGCCAGTTCAGCCGGTCAGCTGCCGGCGGCGAAGCCTTCTGCCCTTTATCGGTAAGAGCCTCATATGCCCGCTCGAGCGACTTCACAGCCTGCTCCAGCAATAACTGATTCCGTTGATACCACCAAGGAACGAAAACAGCCGCAACAGCGATAAAGACCGCAACAATCGCGATGATCTCGGCCGCTCCAAAACTAAATGCATCCATGTTTTCCTCCTCCGTATACGGTTTGGGGTCGGGTTACCGCTTAATATACGTATACGGTTTGGGGTCGGGTTATCACCTTAGCAAAGACGGCAATAGCAAGCCTTTTTCCTTGTACAGTTTGTGGTACCCGTTACCGCTTAATATATTGTACGGTTTGGGGTGGGGGTTATCGACCTGAAAAGCGCCGCTGCCCGGCACAACCTCTCGTTGGTAAGAAGCGGTCAAGGACGTTGCCGCCATCGCCACTAAAGCGCAGTACTTTAGTGACACGACCGCTCATAAAGCTATGAACCATAGGGCCTGCCATGCTACTTCGGGCTACTTTAGCCTGCCCTTGTTTTTCCTGGGGAACATGGGAAACAGGGGTAACAGCCTTTATCCATGCGGGTTTGCGCGTTACCCAGGCTCGCAGGTAACAGGTAACCGGGGTAACACGCAGGGGCCGATTGATTTACTTTGATTGTTTTCGATACTGGGCCTGTCCCGTCGCTCTTTTTATGGACTGCTAAATTTCCCCCATCATGCGCGTGTGCGTATTGGTACCGAAACTCCGGGCCAAGTGGATTAGAATGTCTCAAAAAGTTTATTTTGATTTAAAAATATAAAAAGGTGCTTGAATGGATGCCACGGAAGGGGTAAGCCGCATCGCCAAATTAATCTCTGGGACTGCTTGGGTCATTTTGCTACTTGGCATTGTGTTTTTTGCTTATGTCGCTCTTTTTGAGGCGCGCCCAGAATGGGGTGCATTGTTTGGGCTTTTAGCTGTAGTCACAGTCATCTTTGCTCTAATGCAGAGCGTCGTATGGGTGATTGATGGCTTTATTGGCAACAAGGACATGGGCCGCAATTTCTTGTGGCCATACAAGCGGAAAGCTTTGCGGGCGAAAAAGCTAGCAGCTCCGGGCAAGGCATCTAGACAAGTAGCAAAAAACGCCGACCTCAAGGGTGTACACGGATGGCTTTTCTTTTTTGTCCTGACGCTGATGGTGTTCAGTCCACTTCGCACACTAGGGGAAACCGCACGGAATATTTCTGATGCCGAGCGAGCGTACCCCACCATAGTGGATCTGGCCCAATGGGGGAACTACAAAACTGCGATCTGGATGGCAGTGCTAGCTTATAGCATTGCCCTAGTTTGGGCCGGATGGTCATTGATGCGGCACTTTATCCCCTCATCAGTCAGCGCGGCAATAGCAGTTATGTGGATTTGCCCTATAGCCCTGCTCGCCATAGACATGTACGCGTCCATAACCTTCCTGGAGATGGAAGCATCCGAATATTTTTCCACTGAAATTATCGGCGGCATGATGGGCGGCCTTGTGTATGCCGGAATTTGGACGGCATACCTTAAATTATCAAGACGAGTAAAAAACACGTACTACGCTGACTGGACAACCTTCTCTAATGCAAGGCAAGAAAGATCGGAACCGACCCTATAGGCTCAACCAACAATTATTTTAGTTTGATGTGGGGATGTGAGGAGGATTGGATTTGAATGATTTAGTGGAGTCTGAAAAAGGCTCGGAGTATTCGATTCGGTACGATGGCTTGGATGCGGAAGCGCATAAAATCGACTTGAGCCAGTTGGGCATTTCTTTGCAGGGGTTCGCGCGAGTCCTTGCTGTTTTCGCCCATTTCGCCTACACCGGGAACTATAATAAGCAGTACGATGCCCTATCGGTGAAGGTCTTTGCCACCCCGACCAAAGATCACCACTGTTATGAGGTTAGCGCATGGATTGCTAGAGTTGCCAGCTCCGAATACCTCTGGTCTGGAACAGGCGGGGCTTTGCTTGTTGCTCTAATGAATTATTTTTTCGGAAAAAGGAGGGCAGAGGAATTGAAATACCTAAATGACGCCCTTCAGCTCGCCATGGGGCAGAACAAGGAAACGACTCAGCAATTACTTGCAACGATACAGAAGATGATGGACTCCCTGCGTCCCTCTGGCCGCCAGGCGCTGGCACCTATTGACGAAAGCTGCGCGACCATTTCCGTATTTAGAGATTCCGAGGAATATGTCACTTTAGACAAGGCCGCAAAAGCGCGATTCTCTGATAACTCAATAAACACCATTGAGCCGAGCAGAAAATTTACAGGCGTGATTTCCGAAATGGATATGGAGAGCGGCACATGCAAAGTCCTCTTGGATGGCTCTGATACAGGCCGCCGCACATTGGCTACCATCACCGACCCTATTGGCAAAAGGCCCGGCAATCCATATGTCGTTTCAATGAGCCAATTATCGTCTATTTCATTCGATGCCAAGCCAGAGGTCGATACTGACGGAAACGTGGTCAGGTTGCATATATCTGATATTGCATAACCACAACTTCCCCCATCCCCCAACCCGGACCCGCGCCGGGTTTTCTTTTGCCCTATTGAACTAATCGCATCCTCGTGCGGCTTGCAAATTCATCATCGCTGATCGACGGCCTCACTAGATTAAAGGAAGATGCCCTTGAACTGCAGGGCATCCCTTCCTGAAGCGCCAGCACAACCACTACTGCGCCCCCATCACCGGCGCTGCACGATACCCTGTAGTTTCCAATGCCCTCAAGGCGGCCGCCAGTGCCTGCATCTTAGGTGTGGCCATCGTGGACGGCGCCATAAGGTCAACCGCGCTCCTAGGGTTCATCAACGCCTCGGCAAGCTGTGCAGTCATCTGCTTATTAGCGCCTCCATATACGGCCTGGCCGCCTCGCTCAAGCAAGCTCCCGACAACTCCTGCCGGCCCGAAGTTTCGTATAGCGCTCGGGATACCCGCCTGATTGAGCATGTTGCTGAAGGCCAGTTTCTGCACCGTGTCAGAGCCTACCCGATTTGAACTATTGGCGAAATCTAGCCTGGCCAGGTCGTCTTTGATTGCGTTGAGCTTGGACAATTGCTCGCTGGTAAGGACGCCCGCAAGGTCGTGGTCCCTGAGCGCCCGGGCAAGCGCGTTCGGGTAAAGCGTTTCCCGCAAAGGGTTGATACTTCGCTTGGCAATATCCTGGATGGCGTCCATTTGGTTAATGGGCTTGCTCATTTCCGAGAACGTTGCACGCGCCTCCCGGTAAGCAGGTGATACACCCTCCATAAAGGAGACCAGGCGATCACGCGCCGTGGTGATGCCCCGCGCCTTATTCGCCTCGGCAGCCGTGCCGCCTAGCAACTTGCTGATCTGATCGTCCATGGCAAGCTTGGCCTCGTGCAGCCCTCGCAAGCTTCCGGATGGATTTGCAATATCCACTCCGGCGTTCGCCGCATTGATGCGGGCTTGCTTTAGAGCCTCTTGGATGGCCGGCATGCTCATGAGCCGGTTTATTTCCTCGAGCTGGGCCGGCACAAGGTTATCCATGCTGACCCTGAACGCGTCATCATAGAGCTCGTTTGCGGCTGTCTTTCGCGCCTGGTCGTAGAACTCACGCTGTCCTTGTGTGCCGGCCATGTCTTCCAAAGCCGTGACCCGGGCGGAGTTATTCGCGGCTTGCCGGGCAGCCATCTCGTTCATGGCGCCAGGCTCAATCTGGGTCGCCGTCTTTTGAAGGGCAGCAATACCGGGGTTCTGGGCCAATTCCGCTGCTGTTGGCTGCGTGCCTGGAACCAGAGTCTGGCCTTGGCGCAGATGGCGCACCACATCATCGGCCTGGCCTCCTGCCGAGTCACGCAAGAGCCTGCCAAGGATCTGATTTCGCCCACTTTGATATAGAGGTTCGAGTAACGCCTTCCCAGGCCCTGCAATGGCGCTTGCCCCGAGCGGAAATAAGGCCCCAATAGCAGCGCCTGCCGCAGTCTGATCCGGATCGACTAGGCTTGCGGCTGCCCCTCCTGTGATTCCGCCCCCAGCCATCCGTATGCCCATGTTAGCGGCGCCACCGCCTGCGCCGGCCCGCATGCCGCCTGTTCGAAGTGCATTGCCGAGAGCCTGCGCGTAGGGCGCTGCCCTTCCTAGCACGGGCGCAATTGCTTTTACCCCAGCGCCAAGCGGCCCGCCTACTGGAAGCGTTGCGGCAATCTCGCCCCCCAGCTTGCCTATTGAGGTCGCCGTTGGCGCAGACTGGGCATAAGGTGCGACTTGCTGCCCTAGCGACTCTCTGCCCTGCGCAGCATCATTTACGAGCCATTGTCCCGCCTGATCTGCGCCAAGGGCTTCCATGCCTTTACCGAGCCAATGCTGCGCCCCCAGCGCAATCGTGCCTACCCCTTGCCCGATGCCTGCGCCAAGCCCGGCAGCGGCATCTAAGGCGCTATCGAAAAATGAGCCTTCGGTCTGTCCAGCAGAGGGTGCTGATGTCGGCATGGGCGCGGGCGCGGTGAAGATATCCGCGTACCGATCCTGCTCGGTGTTGTTCGTAAACGCCATTGAGCCTGGCTCTGGTGGGGCCGCAAAGATGTCAGCATACGGGTCGGCCGATCCTTCTGCGGCCTGCGCCGCGGGAAATACCATTTCTGATGCCTTATTCAACGCGTTGGCAATAAACCCATCGGAGCGCTTGGGTTGCGCATAGGGACTGCTCGGTAGGCTTGCCCAGGTCGTGCCCGATTTCTTGACGGCGGTATCAAAGTCGCCTGCCAACAGCGGCTCAAGCGCACCGTTTCTGCGTAGCAACTCCACCGCCGCGATATCCTGAGACTGCGGCCCGAAGTCGGTCAGACCAAGCTTGCCCGCTACATCGTCCCAGGTGCCTTGCAGGAATTGATACCGCCCTGCCGCGCTGGTTTTATTGGCTTTTCCGTCGGTTTGTGTGAAATCGTGCAATTTGCGTGGGTGGTCGTCCAGGGATGCAATGGTGCCGCCCCCAAACGCCGTGTCGTAGCCCGTCGTGCCCTCGGCTTGCGATATGACGTCGAGAAACTGGCGAACATTGGGGTTCTGCGCGTAGGCGTATAGCTCTTTTGCCGTTGCCATTATTTCTTACTCCCGAATAAAGGATATTTAGCAGACCACTCAGACAATCGCCGTGTAAACCCAGCATCGAGCCGGCCGTTGTTGCGCTCACGGTATGCATCGGCCATGCGGGCAACCTGCACCTCTCGATGTGCGAGGGCCCGATACGTTTGTATGATCGTTTTGCGTCCGGCAGATGTTTGGCTTAACTGAGGCGACATGGTGAGCAGGAACTGCCGATCAGAGTCAGACATTGCGCCCGGCATCTGGTTTGCGCCGCCAGCATTTTTGAGCTTGAGCGCCATTTCGTTCATGAGCGCCCCAGCTGCCTGCTTATCGCCCAATTTCGGATCAAGGTTAATCCCCAGGGAGTTCGCAATCTCTGCCGCAGCCATGGCCGTACCTGTCAGCTTGCCGCCGTCAAAATCACCGATTAGCTGCTCGACCCTATCAAGCTTGGCAAGCATGGTGGGCGCCTCCATGCCCATAGTCGTGATCTGGTCGCTCAATTCCGAGTAACGCTTGGCCTGGGCTTCGTCATAGGCGGCATTGGCGCTGCTGGGCGCTGACTGATAGTTGCCTTGCACCACTTGCGACCGGGGCACGAACCGCTTGCCGCCATTCTCATCAATTACCTCGACCAGATCCATCTCTGCCTTGGCCTTTTCCTGCGCTTGAGCTTCTGCACCCTGTACAGCCGCGTTCGCATCGGCATACCCAGGAACAACTGAGGATTGTGGCCCGTTAGGTCCGTAGGTGGTTTGTACGCCGTTTTGCGGTGCTGAGAACGTGGGCTGATTGGTCTGCGGATCAATGAGCGTGGTGCCAGGCGATGCCGACACTGGTGCAACATAACCGCCCTTGAAATTAACCCTGGCCATGGCTTCGTTCCATTCTTGTGTGCCAGGCTGGACGCCCTGGGCGATCAGATCACGTTGGGCGTCAGTGGGTGCGCGCTGCTGAGAAACCAGCTTCATGTATTCGTGTGGGCCCAGATACTGAAATGTCTGAAACGACTCCTGCGCTGACCGCCCTGGCAGTAATGGCATTTGCGGTTGCTGCGTCTGAGGTGCGGGGGCGCTTGGCATCGCCTGGCCATTCTGAGCCAGCGCCTGGCCTAGTTGCTGTGGTGTGGGGCTATCAGCGCCGCTCGGTAAATTATCACCGCTCGTTTGCTGTGGTGAATTACTGGATGCAAGGACAGCGCCAAAGTCCTGCGGCGTTGGGCCGCCTAGACCAAACTGACCGGCCCAGTACTTTTGCTCGTCCTGCTGCAGCTTGGCAGCCTGGTCTGGCAAATCACGCATGGACTTGTGTCCCATGTACTGCTTGAGCCCGTGCGCTAAGTGCTGCGTCCAGCTCGGCGCCACGTAATGGCCGGATACCATCTGGCCTTGTGGTGCCTCGGATTGCATGAGCTGTTGCGCCAGCGCCTGGTTATATTCAAGCTGACGGCGTTTTTTCTGAAGATCCGGCGCTAGTACTGGAGCGATAAATTGATTGGTGGTAGCCATGACATTCCCTATAATTCGCCATCAAAATAAAGGCATAATGCTATTATCCCATGCCTTCAAATTGAAGGCAATGTATAAACGGTTTCATTTCAGGAGTGTGTTCTTATGGCTACCCAAGACGACTACATCAAGACTGCATTACGTCTGCCGCGTCAACTGCATGGGCAGCTTTTAGCCTCAGCCCAACAGACGGGCAAATCCATGAATGCAGAGATACTGACCCGGCTAGCTGCCAGTTTTGAAGCGAAGGAAGATGCACCAAAGAGCCAACTCAGCAGCCTAGAGGCCCGGCAAGAAAGTCTGCAAAAGATCGTGGAGGGCCTGCAGGAAACGGTGCAAAGGTTCGCCCAGCAGAGCGCCAGGAAATAGAACCCGGCCGTAGCCCAGCCTATGCGCGGGACTAAGTTGCCCCGTCTGCCAGCGTATCAAGCGGCAACGTTACCTCTTGATTATCTTTTCGATAGGATCAACGACATGCATGAAAGCAACGATAGTAAGAAAAGGGCAAATGTTGCTCTGACAATCACCGCCCTCATATTTGTAGCGTCATTTTTGGCTGCGGTCGTCTTTTCAGATGGGGGCGCTTATGGGCTCGCAATCGCCGCCTTTATTGCAGGGTTCGGCCTATATTGCGTTGAATATTTGGGGCTGAAGGTCGGCGGGTCGCAAATCACGCTAGAGCGGCAAATTCATAAAGCGGAAGTAGAGAATCAACGCCTAAAGGACGCGACAGAAGCACTACTACGCTCGTACTACGTGCTGCTCGACAGTACGCAGTACGTCACCATGGGCGGGCCTTCCATCGCGCACCTAAAGATGATTGACGAATGCCTAGCTCCAGTGCGAGACCTTTTCCCGGATGGCCTACAAGAAGAAATGCTTGAGAAGGCGGCCACCCTCGTGGAGCAGTACTCCGAAGCGGAAGCCACAATGACCCCTTTGCAAAGACAGCAAGTATCAGGACTACTGTAGCCCACTGACCATACTAATGGCTGCCGATTATCAAAACCGTTTCTTTCGCTTTGCAAGCTCGTCCTGAGTCCAGTAATCGGGGCGACGCGCCGCCTCACCCAACAGCAATCGCTCCAGTGTTCGGCCGCCGCATTCGTACGGCTTACGCTCCCGCTGGAGTAACGCCACCATATCAGCACAAACATATACAGACAGACGCTTAAAGCCGGCATCATTCATTTTGTCCTTGTATTTCTTCAAGCGCTGCGCATTTGATGTCATTTTTGCCTCCTACGCATCGTTTTCGCCCCCGCTGAGCGCCTGGCGTTTACGCTTAACGTGGTACGCCGTCAGAACAACATGCGCCACCATATCGAGGCCAGGGCGGTATTCGCCATCCTTGGCTTGAAACACCTTTGGCGTCAACGTTCCAGATAGTGCAATACTGTCACCATCAGACATTGCTAAGAGAGCCGTCTGGGCCACGTCATCAAAAGCGATCACGCCACACAGTAAGGTTTCGCCGTTGCCAGCGGCTGCCTTAACCTTTGCTGTCGTATAGGTGTTTCCGCTTTTCCCCGTACCTAGTTTTGGGCTGCCATATAGCCGGCCCGCTATCAACGCATCAATCATTGCTATTCACCTCATGCTGTAGCATCCAATCAAATCCCTTCTCAACCAGCTCACGGGCAACGCCCTCAGAAAACGGTACCAGTTCTGTCCAGGCGCGAATCTCGACCATAAGCTGGTCTATTTCAGACTTCTTGCTTTGCTGTTTACCTTTGACGATCCAGCTGCCTGCTATGGTTGCGCCTGCTTGGACATACGCCTCAAGCAACGCGTATGCTGAACCATGCGCGTCCTCGTTTTTAAGTACATTGTGCCCCGCGAATCGCGCCAAGTTCTGATACGGGTTGTATGTCATAAGCCCACCGCCGAAAAACCCTGGCATCGATGCAGTACCTCAATGCCGCCCCCACCGAATGGCTGGCGCCGTACCATGCAATTGCCGTACTCGAAGTTGGTGCATTCCGCGCAGCTGCGCCGATCATCCCATCGCTCGTCACGCTCAAGCAGGCGTATAGCAAGCACTTGCGCATCGTCCTTTGATACTCCCTTGGCGATAAACATCTGGCACCGTGAATCGTGCAGAGGGCTGCCTTGCGTTGTCGTCATCTGTGCATCAGCAGAAGGGCTGCTGCCGCCTACAGGCTTCTTTTCGCCCATGTCAGCGAGCCAAGCATGCATGCCGCTAAGAACGAGGCTAGGCTTTAGAGTGCTCATTGCAGCGCCTCCTGCAGCTTTTCCGGATCAATCACATAGAGCTTTTGCGTACCACCCTTTGGCACTCGTTTGGTCTTGGCGTACTTGCCCGTGTCCTTTTCTGCCAGCGCACCTACGCTATCCAGCACCCGGTTGACCTTGCCAATGTCATAACCCTTGGCCGCTTCTCGCAGGCCAGCTGGCAAAAACATATAGAGCGGAGCGCCGCCATCGGTTGATATGAAGCCAGCCCGATTCACCACCGTCCGGGCCTCGCCGCCTTGGAAGTCTTCAAACCGACTATTTCCATGGGTGCCAATAAAATCATCAACAGCGCGAAGGATGGCAACATCTTCGGCATTGCGGCCTGCCGCGCCTCGGTGCTCACGCCATAAACCAAACCCTTTCACGGCGGCATCTACAGCCACACCTGCGTTCCAAGGCAAAAGGCCAGAACTCGCCGCAAGCTCACCTGCCAACGCACAGATAGCAAAGACCCTGGCAGCTCGTGTTTCTTGCCCGTCGTTTGCGCGAAAGGCTCCAAGGACCGCATCAAGCTCTGCCGCCAGATCCAGGCCCCCGCCTTTTTCCTGCTCGATAAGAAAGCGCACAAAGGCGCCCCCCGCGTGGCCATAGTGCTCTGCTGTCTTGCTACGCAACGCGTCAGAGAATGCCGCGCCAGAGTGAAGCCCATGCAAATTATCAAACGCGCCGTGGGTGCCGCTTATCGGTATATCAAGCAATCGCAGTCCTTGCCCTGCTTTTGCCTCCAGTCCGCCTGTTGCCAATCTGGATGAAACAGTGACCTCGCCTGTCGAGAGCAGAAACACCCGCCACCGGTTTACCTGGCGTGCTTCACCCCGAGCGTTTGCGCGGGTTTTGCCATGGCCATTCATCAAGGCATACACAGCCTCATATAGCTCTCTCGGGTTAACTTCCCCGATTTCATCAAGCGCCAGCAATGTGCTGCTATGCATCTTTGCCGCGCCCTCCAAGCCGTTCGCTGTACTACGCCATGTGCGTCGAAAAGGAGCGCCGCCCCATACCGAAATAGCGGCCATCAGCACGGTGGTTTTGCCGGCGCTAGAGTCACCAAAGATATGCAGGCCGCCCCCGTCTACCCCTAGACGATCAAGCAGGCAACCAGCCAACGCCGCAGAGATTGCCAATATAAGCATGGGATTGCCAATAGCCTTGGCCGCAACGTGCTCCTGCCAGCCATCCAGCGTCCCGGCCACGCTATAGGGGGCGGTACGCTCAGAGGCCTGATACCAAATATTGTCGGCGCCAATCACTTGATCGGGCAGAACAAACGCACTGCCGTGCCAACCGGTGGTACCCGCTGCCCGTAACCGCTCTTTAGGGTGCTGCGCGTTGATATAGTCCAAGATGCGCATCTTGTTCTTGCGGTCCAAGGCCAGGCCCTCAGCCAATAGGACGCCGAGCACTTCCACTCCATCCCCAGCCAACATTTGCATAGGCATCGACCAGCGCTTCCAATTGCCGCTTACGTTCTGGTATCGCAGTAGCCGGCCGTGATCGGCATCCTCCTGATTGGCGGTCATTGCCACGACATGCAATGGTGCGCATACCCAGTCATTGGAGATTGCAGGGGGCGCGTCACCGTTATTCTTTATCCCATGAAAGTACACGCCTGGCTGCCATTTCTTGCCGCCTCGCTCTATCCAGTCATCGTAACAACGCCAGCATGGACGCTCATTCTCAGACGGAAACGGATCAACCGGGGCGGTGTGCTCATCCACATCCAGGGTAATTTCGTTCTCGATGACTTGCTCTGTCATACCGCCGCCCTCCGTGCCAGTAGTTCGTCGTTCCAGTCGCCCACCGTTTCGGGGGTCAAGATTCGCACCGACAAGCCCATACGGGCCACCCGGTTGCCCAGGTCAGCGGCTGCCTTCTGGCCGGTTTGGCTTTCGTCGTTATCAGCAAAAACATACAGGTGATGTATGTCACGAGGCGGCTCAAATGAAGCAAGGCCATGCGCCGATACACAAGACCAAACAGGCACGCCGGCTAAGATAGTTGCAGCAATGGCGGTTTCTATCCCTTCAGCCACGCCTAGGCCCTGCCGTCCATCGCGCCGCACCGCTGGTTGTCCAAGTTTGATGGATGCCCCCGCCATGGGCCCAGCAGACTTGCATAGCTTCTTGACCGTGGGCACGCGGGCCTTATCACCGCCCTGGTTGAGGTAGGTACGGTGGACATTCACCAGTGCCCCCTCATTATCGGTAACCGCCGCCAGCATGGCCGGGAAACTATCGATCAGCATCGCACCATCCCAGTAGTCCAACTTCGGCATGTATCGCAGCGCATCGGTATTGGGGACCACAAGGCCGCGCCGTTCCAAGTAGGCGCCGGCAGGACATGATGCTGTTAGCGGCTCGGCGTTGTCCCAAAGCCGGACAAGGTACTCTCGGTTAGCTGCCCACTGCACAGCCTGTTCTTGCTGGCGTTCACGCTTGGCTTGCTCCATGAGTTGTCGGTGCCGGTTACGGTCTACATCAGTTAGGGGGCGATCAGTCGATACCCATACGCCCATATCCGATGTTTTCCAGTTCCACCATATGCAGGTAGGTATTTCGTCATCAAAGAGGCGATATGCGCCGCTACGCTTGCTGCCCTTGTCCCCTTCAGCCTTGCACCGTTGCAGGCCACCAGCCGTGATGCTGTCGGGGATAAGGCCACCTGCGCGTAACGCAGCCTCCAATAAGTGGATGTCTTTAATCATCACCGCCACCTTTTTTCCCTTCAATGGCGCCTAAGACTGCTTGCTCAAAACCCGCTGCCCACGCCTCAAGTCGCGCCGGAACGTCGTCGCACCCTCCAATAACGTTTTCAAAATGCGCCATATGTCGGGTGCGCCATAGTGAGAGTGGAAACGTAGCGCGTTCAAGCCAGGCCTGGGCCGCAAGGCCGCCTGCTACATGCGCCAGTTTTTCATTGCTTACGGAGCAATCAGAAAGCTCTGTATCGTTGTCATGTCGGTTCATTGCAGGACCTCCGGGGCATCATGGGTCGATATGGCGCTGGACTTGAGGCTCATAACCAAACTTTCCGCAGTGAAGCCTCGGTATTGAAGCACCGTACCGAGAGCCAGGAAGGCAGCCATGACAGCTTCGCTAGAGTCAACACCCAGTTGGGCGGCATGATCAGAAACAATTGGAAGAAGCGTGTCGAGAATGAATGGCTCATGCTTTTGCATGGGGTTTGTCATTTCGCCC
This sequence comes from Pusillimonas sp., assembly GCF_044464525.1. Classification (NCBI taxonomy): domain Bacteria; kingdom Pseudomonadati; phylum Pseudomonadota; class Betaproteobacteria; order Burkholderiales; family Alcaligenaceae; genus Pusillimonas; species Pusillimonas sp. Next base: position 2,812 of record NZ_JBIQLE010000008.1, on the reverse strand, counting down.
CCTTGTCGGACTTGGCCAAGTGATATCGAGCACACCGAGGGTGCAAATAGCCATCACGGTCGTACAGGCTGACGAGCTCTGTTTGGATGTCATGGCCCATGCGGCGTAACTCGATGACGCGGGCAGGCGCCTGATAGCAACCCATGCGACGTAGGTCGTAGCTGGTTTTAGGGCCCGTGCGCAACGCCTCCAATATCCTGTCGCGCTGCGCTTCCGCCGAGGTGGATTTAGGGCTAAAATGCTTTGGCTGGTTGTCTTTCTTTGCTGCCTCTACGCCCTGTTCCCGCAGGGCGTTGGCTTTTGTGGAGTTGACCATTAGAGGACCTCCGCATTTGCGGCTTGCCATCCATTAGGGTCAGCCAGCCAGGCGCGAAGAACAGTGACATTCCAAGCACTGACGCGGGGCGAAAGCTTTGTGGGACGTGGGAACCTGCCGCTGGCAGCCCACTTCCAGACGGTGGATTTGCCAACACCGCAAATACTAGCCACAACAGGCAGACGGACGTAGCCTGTACTTGGCAGGCTGGCCGCGAAGGCTTCTGGTGTGTCAAGCGAGTGCGCCGGCTTTGTTGACGGTGCGGGATGGCCCGACTTGTGTAAATTGGTTTGCATCGAGAGGTAGCCTCATGTGAATTAACATGATGGCTATGATGCTGTGCGACGCGGTGATGGACGACCGTGTTTAGCCCTTTTCCCCTCAAATACTGGTACGTTTAGTGGGCATACGTACCGATTCAATCCGTTCAGTCACTAGAAGGACGCAATTCGCGATCAATCTCAGCGACAGTGCGGCGCGGGACACCGCTTAGCTCAGACACCTTCTTCCTTTTATCCCCCATGCGTTTGCCTGGGCCGCCGTAGAAAGAAACTTGATCCAATTCATTAAGCTTGGATACGATGTCGGCTTGGAGTTTCTCCCATGACTCGTACCCGTATTTCCTGGCCTTGGCAGCCAATGCTCGTTCGGCGCCCTTTTTCCCATTTTCCTGTTTGTGGAGGCGCTCCCGCTCTTGGAGGCCTCTAATCAGGTCGTGATTTTCTGCGAATGTGAGTAACTCGATACCGAGAGCAACATTATCCATCACCATACTGAAGTGCTCGCGCTGGGCCACATCCTGCGCCGACTTATACAGCATGGCCATGCCAGCAAGCGTCATAAAGTCGATCCTTGACTCTATAACGTCGCCCTCATTAAGGCGAATACAAAACGCATCGTCATACAAATACATCACAAAGCTTGAGGCAAGCTGGCCGGCATAAAAGTTGGTATCAAGATCGGTTGTGATCTGCAGAAATGCTTCTACCCCAGGGTCATCATCTTTATAGATGCCCGAATCTAGCTGTTCCCTGGCTTGCTGCGAGCTCAATGCGCACGCTACCCATAAAGCGCGATAGGCCATATTCAATGCAATCTCAGCATGACGGGCGTCGGCGTACTCACCGTCCAGCCTGGCCATGGCAGCCATCAATTTCATTCCGACTGCTACGCCACACGCTGACGTATCAAAGTACTGGATCTTGTCCAGACCCTTCTGCTTAATTTCGTCAATTGCCCGGCCCAATGCTTCTGGCTGCATGTGAGTACCTCGTTCAACAGTACCGTTCAAATTAAATTAGGTGCCAGCACCAGGCCGGTGAACGTGTCCGGCTTTTCGCCCCGTCGGGCTAGGCGCTGGCGTAAAGTGGAAACTTACCCTTGCCCGTTGTCAAAAGTGATAAATCTGGCAAGCTTGTCATTCGGTACATCATCACTTATTGCCGACATCAGCATGCTGGTCAAGCGAAGCATCCTGCCTGCCATCGCACGCACTATGAAATACTCTTGGTTTTCATCTAGCGTTACCATATCCGGCAATGTGCGGGCTATCTTGTCCAGTTCCCATACGCCCTCAAGGCAAATTGCCTTTCGCTCTTTATTCCAAGTCGTACCGTCCAGTACAAAGCTTTCGGTAGAATCATTGGTAGCCATAGCCATGCCTCCGAAACGGTATAGGGCTGCTTATACACCTCTGCGTAATTTCTTCGGTAGCTCGCTCGCCGCTACCCACCAAATCCATTATTGCGCCATTCAATTCGCCGATTCTTGCTGCCAGCCCGCGAAATAAAACACCCTCAAAGCCTGCGCTAGGTTTATTAGCCTGCTCGATTAAAACACCGCAAAGATGCTCAATTTCATATGTCGCATTCGATGCAACCGATAGGCGGCTTTCATCCATCCAGGGGACAGGGGCTATGGTTTCGGTAATCATGATTACACCTCCTCGATCACGTCACATAGCGCGTCAAGCTCGGTTGCCATACCGCTCAACATATGCCGTATGGTTAGCTGAAAGTCATCGGCCATGCAATTAAAGTCCTCGCCATCGTTCGCCGTGATAAGCAGCGTCAGCGCCTCCATTTCCTCCGCAATTCTCCTGCGCCTGTCATAAATCGACTGGTGGGGAAATTGGACTGTAAGCGTGCTGCCGTTCTCTGTATAAATAGGCCGGCCGTATTTAAACTGAGGTTCGGGGGTAGATTCGATAGAATGCATATCAGCCATCGTTTACTCCTTGGTAGTGATGATGGTCAGGGGGCGCTGGTACTGCAATACCGCCCGCCCCCGCTTTGCCTGATACCGTCAGGCGTCGGTTTGCTTGCCCGGCTTGGGCGGAACTACATAGGTATCGTGCAGGCGCTTGACCTCTTGCGCCATACCCAGGAACTTGGGTACCCAATCAGGTATTGGCACATCGCCGGTCACCCAGCGACTGGGCGTGCTCTTGTTGACGCCGGCCATACGGCAGAAGTCGTTCTGCTTCCAGTTGAGCGA